>CAZONN010000112.1:291-5179 GCA_964581235.1 uncultured Amphibacillus sp. | reverse complement strand
CTGCCCAAAAATGTCCAAAGACGCCAATGGGTCAACAGGAACAATCGAATTAAGGTTGTTTTTAATGTAGCTGAATTCCAAATTCTATGCCGCACAGTGCTAAAGCTCTACGATTGAAGGTAACTGTTTATTTTGAGGTGAGTTTTTTAAAAACATTAAACGTTTTTTAAGTTGACACTTTTGCTGTTTAAACGTGGGGTAATCGATCATTTAATCAATGATTCGGCTACTTTCTAATTCTCACTGCTTAATAATTCAATAATCAAAACACCTTCTTTTGTAGAGGGTGTTTTTTAATTTTAAAAGCTGAAAAATCTATAATTTCGGAAAGGTGGGGGATGAATATGGATAGTGATCAGGATAGTGATTCTAACGGTAATAGGTGTTTGCTTAGTGGAAAAAATATAGTACTAGAGTTCATTCCTACAGTTCTTAACGGATAAAGTAGTTGGCTCCTAGTAGAGGAGGAATTAGGTTGGAAAAGTTAAATAAACAAAAGCGAGCAAAGTATTTTAAGGTGATTAACAATACGTTAACTGAAGAAAAAATCGGAGAGTTTCGTCAGAACTTTCTCGAATTGCATTCGTCAGATCAATTAGATGTTTTTAGATCCTTAAATCAAGAAAATCGGACAAAAGTGTATAGTTATCTCAGCCCGAAAGAGTTTGCAACTGTTTTTTCAAGCTTAGATGTTAGAGAACAAAAACTGTACTTCTTAGAATTAGCTGAAGAGTATTCGTCAACAATGTTTAACTATATGTTTACCGACAACGTGGTAAATTTTTTAACGGAGATAAATATCGAGAGAGCAGAAGAGATTCTTGCTAAAGTGGATCAAGATAAGGCTGAACAAGTGCGTAGTCTATTATCGTATGCTGAGGAAACAGCTGGTTCGATTATGACGAAAGAGTTAATTAGAATTTCCTCGACTGATAAAGTAGCAAGTGTTTTGTTAAAACTTCGAGAAGAAGCGCCTAATGCAGAGATTATTTACTATCTGTATGTGACGAACCCGAGTAAAGAGTTAGTTGGGGTCGTTTCATTGCGTGATTTAATTGTTTCAGATCCAGATAAAATAATTGAAGATGTGATGAGTAAAAATGTTGTTTCAGTAGTCGAAGATCTCGATCAAGAAGATGTTGCCCGAATCATTCAAGAGTATGATTTTCTAGCTGTTCCGGTTGTTTCAAAACAAAACCGGCTACTCGGTATTATCACTGTTGATGATATTATGGATATTTTAGAAGAAGAAACAACTGAAGATTTCGAGGAATTATCAGCAACAAAAGGTTCAACAGATATAGACTTGAGTGGTTATGAAACGGCTAAAATGCGTGCGCCATGGATTGTCGCTCTGATGTTTTTAGGTATGCTAACCGCCGGTGTAATTGGTCATTTTGAAGAGACGTTAGAAGCTGTCGTTTTACTTTCCGTATTCATACCGTTAATTATGGATTCAGCGGGAAATGTTGGAACACAATCGTTAACAGTAGCCGTCCGTGGTCTTGCACTTGGCAACATTAAACAAGGTGGATTGTGGCGTATGATTAAACGTGAGTTAACAGCGGGATTCTTACTCGGTTTAGTTTGTATGGTATCGATCACTGCTTTAATTTCTGTTATCTATGGCAATTGGATTTTAGCTGTAATTGTTGGGGTTTCACTTCTATGCACGCTAACTGTCTCAACAGTTGTTGGATTTATTGTCCCACTAGTTATTAATAAGTTAAAGTTTGATCCGGCAATTGCATCAGGACCATTTATTACAACTGTTAATGATATGTTAGGATTGGTTATTTATTTCTCAATTGCCACTGCTCTCATGCATCTTTTATAAGGACAATTGTAAGTATGGTAAAAGAAAAATCATGTATTTCACGCGTTATAGTGAGATACATGATTTTTTTTGAGTATGAGTAAAACAAGACAAAACCAAGTAATCGAAATGCTTACTGCTCCAATGATATCTGATAAAAAATGTGCATCTAAAAATATTCTGCTAAAGGCAACGCCAATCATTAGTAATAAACTAATAAGATAAACTGTCCACTTTAAGAAGCTGTTTTTAATAAAAGAATAACTTAAATAGATGAGAAATAGAAAAAGCAGGGTAACTCTCATCATATGCCCACTTGGAAAACTATAAGAAGGAATATCAAAGGAAAAATTGAAGACTTCAATAGAACTAACATTTCCTCCAGGTCGTTCTTTTTGAAATAATATTTTCAGTAGAAAGTTAAGTGCAACTCCACCAACAGAAACAAACATAAAGAAACTCAGCAACTGCCAATAGCGCTTAACTAGGAAAACAGCTGAAATAACTACTGTTGTAAGTAATATGACTTCACTTGATCCGATTAATGAAATGATTAACATTATTTGATTTAGAAATTTAGTAGACATCGTCTCAATCCAAGCAATGACATGATAGTCGTATAAATAACCATTAGATGGTGTTAGCCAAAAAGCTACTGATATGAAGACGAATAAACTAATGATAATTAAGCAAGTGATTGTCCTATTTTTCATAAATAACTCCTATCGAATAAGTTAATTGAAAACAAACTTCATCTATCGTATAATTTTATGATTTGACTGTCAATAGCGTTAAAATTGTTTCAACAACTCAAATCAAAACTTAAATGGTTAGTCGACAATTCTAAAATGAAAAGAGAGTCATTTGATTGGTACAAAAAAAGTGATTCAAACGAATGGTGCATGTTTATAAGTAAAGCAAAAGAGACAGTGAGAATTTTTCGACTGTCTCTTTTTTTTGGAATGAAATTTTTATTATGCGCGAAAAAATAGTTTTATGCTCGAAATCCTAATTTTATGCGCGAAATTACAGATATATGCGCGAAAAACTGGATTTATGCGCTAACGAGCATAAAAGTTTACTTATTCAGTAGTAAACGATGCTGCAGGTAAGCCTTCTTTATTGTAGAGATTCACATGATCTGGGTTATCAGACCAAGCGTAACGTACATATTTAGGTTATGCTATATCAGAGTGTGTGACGATTACTTTATCAGCTTTCATTTCCTCACTAAATAAATCAAGCTTGACATTTAGTGTTTACGATTGTAAACTAGAATTAGATCAATCGACTACAATTGTAATCTTCGAATAAAATTAAAATAGAAAAGAGGGAGGATAATGACAGTTACAACTGATATGAAAATAACTGATTCGGAATGGGAAGTTATGCGTGTTGTTTGGGCGAATCAAGAGGTAACTAGTAAAGAAATTGTTGAAATTTTAGAACAAAAGAAAGCTTGGAAGCCGCCAACAACGAAGACATTTATCGGTCGATTAGTGAAAAAAGGTATGCTCAAGACTAAAAGAGAAGGAAATAAATTCATTTATTCGACTGATGTAAATGAAGTAGATTTCGTTAAAAATATGTTGAATGATTTGTTTGATAATGTTTGTGATCGCGAGAAAGGTGGAATTATCGCCCATCTGATAAGTCAAATGACATTGAGCTACGACGATGTAGAAAAAATAACAACTATTTTAACCAACAAAGAAAAAGAAGCAGTTGAGTTGGTTCCATGTAATTGTTTACCTGGTCAATGTCACTGTAAAATAATCGTATAAAGGAGTCTTAAAATGAAAAAAGTTAATTTGAATATATCAGGCATGACATGTGCATCGTGTGCTCAGACGGTTGAAAGAGTGGCGAGTAAGTTACCAGGTGTGGAATCTGCACAAGTTAACTTGGCGACTGAAAAACTGACGATGGCTTATGATGAGTCTGTTTTATCGGTTCAAGATATTGAACAAGCTGTAAGCAAGGCAGGTTATCAAGTTGTTCAGCCTACGCAAAAACAAACATTCTCTATTGAAGGAATGACATGTGCATCGTGTGCCCAAACAGTAGAAAAGTCAGTAGCTAATCTTGGTGCTGTTAAGTCTGCACAAGTAAATTTAGCGACAGAGAAACTGAGTGTTGAATATGACCCAGTAACGGTTTCATCTGATGATATTATTGCAACAGTTGATCGAGCTGGCTATCAAGCTAAAGTCGATCTTGATTCTTCAGTTGACTCATATAGTGAATCGAAAGATAAAAAAACAGCCCAAATGGAATCGATCTGGCGTCGATTTTGGTTATCGGCGATTTTTACGATACCACTATTTTATATTTCAATGGGGCCAATGATCGGTTTATCGGTACCATCGATTATTGACCCAGACATGAACGCATTAAATTTTTCAGTCATTCAATTCATCCTCACGATTCCAGTGGTTCTACTTGGTTGGAGTTATTATACAGGTGGTTTTAAAGCTTTATTTAGAGGCCACCCAAACATGGATTCATTAATCGCGTTAGGTACGAGTGCAGCCTTTGTTTATAGTCTGGCAGCGACGATTGTCGTTTGGAATGGTGATGCTAGCTTCGCTCATCAGTTGTATTATGAGTCAGCTGCAGTGATTTTAACGTTAATCACTTTAGGTAAATATTTAGAGGCACGTTCAAAAGGAAAAACATCTGAAGCAATTGAAAAGCTAATGGATTTAACACCAAAAACGGCAACAGTCATTCGTGACGGAGCAGAAGTTGAAGTAGGCATTGATCAAGTTGTTGTTGGTGATTTAATTGTCGTGAAGCCAGGAGAGAAAATTCCGGTTGATGGAACGATCGTTGAAGGAAGAACGTCTGTTGATGAGTCAATGTTAACAGGTGAAAGTATCCCTGTTGAGAAAAACATTGGGGATTCAATGGTTGGTGGAAGTTTTAACAATAATGGCTTAATCAAATATAAGGCAGATAAAGTCGGTAATGATACAGCTTTAGCGCAAATCATTCAATTAGTTGAAGATGCTCAAGGTTCAAAGGCACCGATTGCAAAAATGGCTGATATTATATCCGGATATTTCGTAC
>CAZONN010000112.1:0-281 GCA_964581235.1 uncultured Amphibacillus sp. | reverse complement strand
CCAATTGTGATTGGCCTTGCGATCATCTCAGGAATTGGTTGGTACATTTCAGGGGAATCAGGCGTGTTTTCACTGACGATTTCGATTTCGGTGCTAGTGATTGCTTGTCCGTGTGCGCTGGGACTGGCTACACCTACGGCAATCATGGTCGGTACTGGTAAAGGTGCTGAACATGGTGTGTTAATCAAAGGTGGAGCTGCCCTTGAAACAACGCATAAAGTTGATCTGGTCGTATTTGACAAAACAGGTACAATTACAGAAGGAAAGCCAATCGTAACAGA
>CAZONN010000111.1:4024-5303 GCA_964581235.1 uncultured Amphibacillus sp. | reverse complement strand
AGGGCAGGATTTTAGTACAAAGTCATGTAAAACTAACACGTCCAATTATTAATCGTTTACTCGAACTAGGTGTCACCTTCGTTTATATTAAAGATGAATTATCTGAGGATATTTTAATTCACTCAACAATATCAGAAGAAGTGAAGGCAGACTCGATTAATACTGTTAAAAGTGTGTTTAAATCATTTAGAGATACTGGCTTTAAAAATAATTCTTTTTTACTAGACGAAACAACCCAAAAAATGGCGTCGGTCGTTGATCGTTTGATCAATCAGATTCAATCAGATGACCAAGTATTAACGTTAATGTCAGACATCTTTATTAGCGATGACTATTTATTTGAGCATTCTGTAGACGTAGCTATATACTCAATTGCATTAGCTAATGAATTAAAATTCTCTAAGAGTGAGATAAGAGAAATTGGCTTAGGTGCTTTGCTTCATGATATAGGTAAAGTATTTATTCCGGAAATCATTTTAAAAAAGACGAGTCAACTGACGGAGGGCGAATTTGAGACGATCAAAACACACCCAGAGTTAGGGTTTGAATATTTAAGAAAAACAAGCTTCCCACTACTTGTTGCCCATTGTGCTTATCAGCATCATGAGCGATTAGATGGTTCTGGTTATCCGCGTGGCTTGAAAGAGGATAAGATTCATAAATATGGGAAAGTATTAGCGATTACAGATGTGTTCGGTGCGGTGACGAGTGATCGTGTCTATCGAGCTGCCATGCTTCCACAAGAAGGACTAGAGATTCTCTACGGTGGGAGTGGTACATTATTTGATCAGGACATGGTTCGGACATTCCGTGATAGTATCACGATTTATCCGAATGGAGTGACGGTTGTGCTTAATAACGGTGCCAAAGCTATTGTTGTTAAACAAAATAAAAAGCTATCGAATCGACCTGTTGTTCGTGTGTTTAGTGAGAATGACGAGGCGGTCATACCATATGACCTCAATCTTGCAGAGAAATTGAACGTTACAGTTGTAGGTTATAAAATATAATAATGCCTAATTTTATCCCCACCAGCATATATATAGTCTATGTTGGGGGGGATTGTTGTGTGGCGAACAAAAAGACGATTTGTTGGGACGAAAAAAGATCTATTTGCGCTAACAACAGTTATTTTTTTCTTCATCACATTATTTAGCATTGTTTATGTAAATAATCGAGTGAAGCCAATTTTATTAGAAATTGCTGAGACGAGAAATGAACAATATGCCAATATGGCGATGGGAATAGCAATTGGAAACCAAATTAATCAGGATTTAGA
>CAZONN010000111.1:1313-3924 GCA_964581235.1 uncultured Amphibacillus sp. | reverse complement strand
TTATTGGCTAATTTAGGTCCTAAAATACCGGTTAATTTAGAAGTGATTGGTTTTGTCAATACGAAGGTTGAGACACTGATTTCTGGGATGAAAATTAATAGTGTTCATATTGAACCTGTTGTTCATATTAATGTTGAGATTCGCACGGTTATTCCTTTTGGGTCAAAAATAGCTACGATTGATCAGTCAATACCGATTGGCTGTGGTGGCTATAGTGGTGAGGTACCGCTTTATTATAATGCAAATCCAAGTGATAATATTCCGTTATCAATTCCGCTTGATCCTGTTGAGTAAATCTATTAAAAATTTTTTTATAAATGTTCACACAATAGCCTTTGACACACGATCAACTAATCGATATAATCGATAAATATTAGAAAAAAATAAATGTTTCGACAATTAAGGTTATTTAATTTGAATGACCTAGATGGCTTTGCACAATATCCATTCACTTTAAAGGTGAATGGATACATATAAATTCAATTATCGGAATATTCTTTTTTGGTCAAGGGGGTAGTTATTGTTATGGAGAATAGATCTCAATGGGGTTCGCGTTTGGGTTTTCTTTTAGCGGCGATGGGGTCCGCAATTGGTTTGGGTAATATTTGGCGCTTCCCTGCTGTAGCCTATGAAAATGGTGGGGGTGCTTTTTTTATCCCTTATTTATTTGCGTTATTAACAGCGGGAATACCGATGTTAATTATGGAATTTACGATTGGGCATAAGTATCGTAGCTCAGCGCCTCGCGCTTTGAAGCGTATTAGTGGCGGTATGGAATGGATTGGTTGGTGGCAAGTGGCAATTTCGTTTGTTATTTCAACTTATTATCCGGTTATTGTCGCATGGGCAAGTATGTACGCTTATTTTTCTTTTTCACAATCATGGGGTGACAACCCAGAATCGTTTTTCTTAAAAGACTTCTTAAATAAGACAGACCCTGGTGTATTTGGTTCAATCGTTCCAAGTGTCCTTTGGCCGATGATTATTATTTGGCTGATTGTTTTTATCATTTTATTCAGGGGGGTTAATAAAGGGATTGAACTGGCGAATCGTATTTTTATTCCGCTCTTATTAATTTGTTTCTTATTAATTGTGATTCGTGCGGTTACATTACCAGGTGCATTACCAGGTTTGGAGGCATTTTTTGCGCCAGATTGGTCGTCAATCTTTAATGGATCCGTGTGGGTTTCGGCTTATTCACAGATTTTCTTTAGTTTATCAATTGGGTTTGCAATTATGGTTACATTTTCATCTTATTTACCTAAAAAATCAGATATAACAAATAATGCATTCATTACAGGTTTTGCGAATTCATCTTTTGAGCTATTAGCTGGGATTGGGGTTTTTGCGGCACTTGGTTTCATGGCGTCTCAAACAGGACAAGATGTTTCAGAGGTCGTTGAAGGTGGCGTTGGCTTGGCGTTTATGGTTTTCCCGGAGATCATCAGTCAAATGCCAGCATCGGCTTTGTTTGGCGTTCTTTTCTTCGGTTCACTTGTACTAGCGGGTTTGTCCTCGATGGTTTCTATTTCTGAAACGTACATTGCAAGTCTACAAGAGAAATTTAATATCTCGCGTCGTAATGCAGTGCTGATCGGTGTTAGCTTAGCTTCAGTTGTCTCACTTTTATTTGCGACACAAGGTGGGTTAGTTTTGCTTGATACAGTTGACTACTTTATTAACAATTATGGGATTGCTTTAGCTGGTCTGATTCAAGTTGTTGGAATTGCTTGGTTTGCAAGAGAACTTAACAATCTACAATCACACGCGAATAGTGTATCGGATATTTTACTCGGTTCATGGTGGCAGGTTTCTTTACGGTTCATCACACCACTTGTATTAGGCTATATGATGATTCAAAACTTAAGAACAGATATGACGAGTGACTATAGTAGTTATCCAAGGGAATTTTTATTTAACTTTGGTTGGACGGTTGCTATAGGCGCGATAGTTTTCGGTGTTTTTATGACAATGAAAAAATGGCCAAATGAAAGTAAGTAGAAGGAGCGGAAATAATGTCAGCATCAGCAATTGTTATGATGATTATTGGAATCGTAATTATTTGGGGTGGATTAGCAGCCAGCGTTTGGCATGCATTTAAATCTGCTAAATAATTTGATCGAATACAAAAAGCGTTGTTAAGGCAATCAACCTTAACAGCGCTTATTTTTGATTTTCAGCTCTTTTTAATGAAGAAAATGGATCGAACGCCCATTGATTTCTATTGTCCCATAAGTAGTTGCTCTAACAGGCGTACCATAATTAGCGAAAATATCTGTTCCTTCATGGATCCTTCTTCCACCAAAACCTCGTGCATCCCCCCATGTACTTCGATAACTATAATTAAATTGTTTTGGCATTGGGAATGCGCGATCGTGTAATGAAATCGTTTGATATGTTTGATAAATTTTTGCGTTTTGTTTGATCGTTTTAACTGCTAATGGGCGTTGGTAGTAATCCCACAAAGCTTGTTGAATGTTGAGTTCACTTAAACCGTATGACGATAAATAAACAGCCATCGTGTATAGTAGGTCTTCTGGATCATCCGGATCAATCTTCCCATCGCCATTCCCGTCTTTACCAGTTCCGTTATGAAGCTTAATTGCGAGTT
>CAZONN010000111.1:0-1213 GCA_964581235.1 uncultured Amphibacillus sp. | reverse complement strand
CCCATTTTGAAAGTTAATACATTTAATATGGTCGAATAAAATGGAATCATGAATGGAATTTTGGACCAGTTGACTTTTAATGAACTTCGACTGTTGAAGTTTGAGACTCTGTGCTAAAATAGATAATAACATGGTTTATTACGGTAAAAACTTAATGATGAGAGATTATTTATAAAGGGGTATTGTCACATGTCTGAAGAAGTAATTGTAGAAGGTCAAGTTTATCAATTAGTTGAAAATTATAAAAGTGGTTTTGACAAAAAAGCGTTTGTCAATAGATATAGTGATATTTTATCAAAATATGATTTTATTGTAGGGGATTGGGGTTATGAGCAATTAAGGTTGAAAGGTTTTTTTGATGACCAAAATCCTAAAGCAACATTTGACACGAAGGTTGCAGCAATTGATGATTATTTATTAGAGTATTGTAACTTTGGCTGTGCATATTTTATCGTCAAACGAATTGTGAAGTAGATTTACAAAAAAACGCTTAGTTTTCACTTATTATTTAGTGAATAACTAAGCGTTTTTGTTTGCATTAATCTATTTCCTCATCATTTGCCAAACTGTGAGCAAGTCGACTCGATGCAGATGCTGCGATTGCTCCGATGATGTCATCAAGAAAAGTGTGGCATTTGCCAGTTGATTTATCATTTAATTCTTTCAAGATACCAGGCTTTTGTTTGTCTATAAAACCATAATTAGTAAAACCAATTGATCCATAAACATTGACGATTGATAAGGCAATAATCTCATCAATTCCGTATAATCCTTCATCTGTAAATATTGTTTCTTGAAGTGGTGATTCAAGCTTACCTTGTTCAGCAAGCACATCAAGTTGGATCCCAGTGATTACAGCATTTTGCACTTCACGTTTACTTAATACAAGATCAACGTGCTTAATACATGTTTCTAGTGTTAATGATTTATGATAAGGTGATTGTAGATAGTGGACAAGTTCACCAATATCCTCAAGTGTAACACCCCGTTCTTTGATCCACTCACGTGCTTTTCTCTCTAGCACTGTCTTTGGTTTTTCTTCTGACATATAACCCCATCCCATCTCTGAATTCTTTAGTCACATTTTAACGAAAGCACTTTCCATTTACAAATTGTTACTTAGTTATTATGGATGTTTAATTGGTTATCCTTACTATTACCGATGATATCATTAATCAAACAAAAAAGATATTGAAAGGATTTCAACACAGGT
>CAZONN010000110.1:1851-5337 GCA_964581235.1 uncultured Amphibacillus sp. | reverse complement strand
TCTGAAGACATGTTTGATTATATTATCATTGATGAGAGTCACCGTGCTGGTGCAGAGACTTATCAACGTATTATTGATTATTTTAAGCCTAAATTTTTATTAGGTATGACTGCAACACCTGAACGGACAGATGGTTATGATCTCTTTAAATTGTTTCATTATAATATTGCTTATGAAATAAGATTACAAGAAGCATTAGAAGAAGATATGTTAGCACCATTTCACTATTTTGGAGTGACAGATCTTGAGATTGAAGGAGAAGTCCATGAAACAGATAAGTTTAGGCAACTGACTTCAGAAGAACGTGTTCGCCACATTTTAGAGAAGATTGACTATTATGGACATTCAGGCGAAGAAACATGTGGTTTGATATTTTGTAGCACAAAAGTAGAATGTTATGCATTATCAGAGAAACTAAATAACTATGGTTTAAGAACAGTTGCTTTAACAGGTGACAATAATCAGCAAGAACGGATTGATCAAGTGACTAAATTAGAAGCGGGTGAACTTGATTATATCCTAACAGTTGATATATTTAATGAGGGAATTGATATCCCTAAGATTAATCAAGTCATTATGCTAAGGCAAACTGAATCAAGTATTATTTTCGTTCAACAACTAGGTCGAGGTTTAAGAAAACATGATCAGAAGGAATTTTTAACAGTCATTGATTTTATCGGAAATCACGAAAATAATTATTTGATACCAATCGCTTTGTATGGTGATCTAAGCTATAACAAAGATCGCTTGCGTAAACATTTAGTTACAAGAAGTCAATCAATACCTGGAACATCTACGGTTAATTTTGAGCAAATTGCTGAAGAGAAAATTTATCAAGCGATTGATCAAAAAAATATGAGCTTAAAAAGAGATTTAGATGATGATTATCAGTTACTTAAAAACAAATTAGGTCACCAACCAATGATGATGGACTTTATTAAACACAATATGCGTGACCCGATGCTATATGTTGAATATAGTAAATCTTATTTTAATTATGTGGTGAAGAAAGAAAAAATAATCGAACCACTCTTGAGTGTAAAAGGACAGAAAGTACTTGAGATTGTCAGTATGCATTTAGCAAATGGCGTGCGACCAGAAGAACCCAGTCTATTAAAGGAACTAATCAGTCAAAATGAAATAAATTTAACTGACTTTAATCAATTATTAACCGATCAGTATCAGGTAAAACCATTAGATGAAACCCGGTTGAACACTGTGCTGAGAAATGTGAATTTGCTTTTTATGAAAGAAAATTTTCAAAGAAAGCAAGTCAGTTTGCAAGAACGATATCAAATAAAATTAGTGGATTACGACAGTATCAGAGAGGTCTTTAGTCGATCTGATGATTTTGAACGTTTGGTTAAGGAATCAGAATTCATCACTTACTTAAATGATCAGCTCTTATATTCAGAGTCAATTTATTTATCAAAAATGGAACAATCTCAGCAAATTGATGGTTTGCTTCTCTATCAAAAATATACTAGAAAAGATGTTTTTAGAATTTTAGGTTGGGAAGAGAATCCGATTGCTCAAAATGTTGGTGGCTATTTAATTAGTAAAGATAAAAAGTACTGCCCAATTTTTGTTAATTACCATAAAGAAGATGATATTAGTGACACGACAAAATATGAAGATGCGTTTATTAATCCTGAACTCTTGCAGTGGATGTCCAAATCTAAACGAACACTTAAAAGCCCGGATGTGCAAGCGATTAGACAACATAAAGAACATGGGATGAGATTGCCGTTATTTATTAAGAAGCATAATGATGAGGGTATCGCCTTTTATTATATGGGTGATGTTTTACCAATTGAAGATTCTTTTGAAGAGGAGTTAATGGAAACTGATAAAAAGCCTGTATCGGTTGTAAAGACACACTTGAAGCTAAAGATCCCTGTTGAAAAAGGATTATATGATTATATTACAAAACCAATCGAAAAGTCGGCTGATTAACTTTATTAGCCGACTTTATTGATTGGTCATATTTATTTACTTTCATTTATGAGCGCTTCAACAATTGGAATATCTGCCGGAGCCCATTGTAATGAGCTTAAATTCTTTCGTTCAAGCCAAATAATTTTATCGTGCTCTGAACGAATCGGCTCACCATCAGTGATTTTTGCTTTTATCGCAATTAAATTAATAATAAATGTGTCGTATTCATGGATATGATCGAAGAAAATATTTTCATCTGTTTCAATTGTGCATGTCATTTCCTCGTTAATTTCTCGAATGAGTGCAGTATGTAAATCTTCGTTTTGTTCAACCTTTCCCCCTGGGAACTCCCATAGGTTAGGGATTGACATGTTTGTTGATCTTAACGCACAGAGAATTTCTCCACGCTTATTTTCAATAATTGCTGCTACTACTTTAACTGTTTTTTTCAACTACTTACACATCCCTTCTCTAATAGGATAGCATATTTTGATGATTAAATTAATTCATACGTGTGCAACACATTAGCCGAATAAAGTCGAACTTTCTATGTGATTTGGATAGAATTATTGTCTTAACATGAAACTTCATCAATCTTCTTTGGTGAAAAACTTCGAATAAAATAGAAAAAGTCTTAGTTTTACATGTTTTCGCATAGTGCTAAGCTCAAAATCTATCGTTATTCTATTATTACCGCGGAATAATGAGTCAGGCGCCTGCTTTTAGGAGCAGATGGATGTTAGATAATTTTGAGGTGTTGTTAGAAGAGTATGAGCCGATGATTTATCATTTGTTGAACAAGTATCATGTACGAGATCCTGATAATGAATATTATCAGGAGTTAGCAATTGCGCTTTGGCAAGCTTCAAGGGATTATCGAGTAGGTGAGATGAAGTTTTCGACATATGCGTATTCAAAAATGAATTATCGTTTAATTGATTTGTTTAGAAAAAATAATCGCGTCCGTGAGTTGTCGGAGTTACTTATTCGTGAGCGGCAGGATCAGCTAGTTTTTACAGAGTCTAATTATGAAAATGATCCTGTTTTTCTAGAGCAAATTAAAAGTCAGCTCACTGATCGAGAGTGGCTCTGGTTTGAGGGGCAAATTTTACAGGGGAAGCGATTAGTTGAGATTGCTGAAGATCATGGTGTGAAAGCAAATGCAGTTAGACACTGGAAAAGAAGAGCGGTAGTAAAGATTCGTAAGTTATTAGATCGCTAATTTTGTGATAGAAGGGGAGTATCGTGAGGGGACATGAAATTGATGGGATTAAGTTACATGCGCCGATTGACACGCATATTCACAACAACCGAATTCACGATACATCACTTGGTATTTGGTTAGACTGGCAATTACAAGGTACGCGAGTTAGCCATAACATTTTCTACCGAAATAATCGTGACTTGTTTGTTGAAGTGACGAGTGGCTTGATGAAGTCGGAACTGCACATTATAAAGGCTATACAACGTCATTAGAAGAGTATATTTCTAAAATTCATGATACGACGGGTGCTGATCACAGTGCATTTAACGTCGTTGAGCAGCCTG
>CAZONN010000110.1:0-1751 GCA_964581235.1 uncultured Amphibacillus sp. | reverse complement strand
AAAAAGAGGGGAATTGATCCCCTCTTTTTTACGTTATAGCGCTTCTTCTGCAATTTTAGCGAGTGGGCTTCTTTCGACTTCCTCTAGTGAGACATGACCTGTGATCAGATGATTTTTCATCTTTTCAATCACATAAACGAGTCCGTTAGATTTTGAGTCGACATGAATATTATCGATTTGATTATCTGATGGATCACCGATCATAACAAACTTAGAGTCTTGTCCGGCTCTAGTAAGCATTAATTTTGCTAAGTGTGGCGTCATTTCTTGTGCTTCATCAATTATCACGATGGCGTTGGATAGTGTTCTGCCTCGCATATAGGCAAAAGTTTTCATCTCGATGATTCCGGATTCTCTATATTCAGTTAGGAAATTTTCAACAGAGAATGTTGGTTTTTCTTTTTTGTCTTCTTCCCATTTTCTTCTCGTTTTCTCGGTAACTAGGTTCTCAATCGCATCTCCAAAGGATTCCATGAATGGCCGTAGTTTTTCATTTTCAGTCCCTGGTAAGTAGCCAATCGAATCTCCGGCTGCAACAACTGGTTTAACGAGGATGATTTTGTCGTAAATATTTTGTTCAATGACTTTTTGCAGGGCAACGGCAACTGATAGGATTGATTTGCCGGTTCCTGCACCACCACTTAGAGTGACTAAGTTGATTTTATCATCCATTAATAATTCAAAGGCCATTCTTTGTTCCCGATTGCGTGGAGATAGCCCCCAAGCTTTGTCTGAACTATATTTTAACGGCACAATTTTGTTACCATTAAACTTTGCTAAAACACCATGTGCATTGCTGTCAGAACTTTTAATTGAGAAAAATTCATTTGGTAATATATCATATCCAGTTAGTCCATCTAATGGTAATCCGCCTTGAAAAATTTGATCAATCATATCAGATGGAAGCATGATTTCGCGGTAACCTTTATAAATGTGGTCGACATCGATCCGATCATTTTCATAATCTTGTACATCAAGATTCAATGCTTCAGCTTTCAGTGCAACGCAAATATCTTTTGTTACTAAAATCGTCTTGATTTTGGGAGAGGCTTTTTTAATATTGGTGGCTACGGTAATAATTTTGTTATCATTTTTAGTTAAATCAACCCCCTCAGGCATGTCGACGGGGCTCATTTGATTCATTTCGACTCTTAAGGTACCGCCGTTTGGTAAGGTTAAGCCGTGATGGATATTACCGAATTCTCTGGTGTTATTGATTTCGCGAATCGCTTCTCGAGCTTGATAACCAACGAGCCCTTCCTTCTTTTTAAGATTATCGAGTTCTTCTAAGCAAACAAGCGGAATAATTAAATGATTATCCTGAAACTTATGAATAGCACGTGGGTCATGGATTAAGACATTTGTGTCTAGTAGATAATTTTTAATCAAAATGATTCCTCCTTCAGATGCTATATATAGTATTACAGTTTAACTATACCCTATGCTTAGTAGTGTGAAGTTAAGTTGAGGTAAAGAATTGTTAAGGTTGGATGAATTAAATTATACAGTTTAATGTAATGTATAGATTGAAATATGTAATGTATATGTTACAATGAAATTGGAGGAGGGATTATATAAGTGAAAAACAAAGTAAAACTTGCTCGTGTTGAATTTGAGCTGACTCAACAGCAACTAGCTGAAAGAGTTGGTGTAACAAGGCAGACGATCAGTTTAATTGAAAAGGGTAAGTATAACCCTACGTTGAAATTGTGTTTGGAAATTTGTTATGTCGTTAATAAGTCGTTGGATGA
>CAZONN010000109.1:1058-5423 GCA_964581235.1 uncultured Amphibacillus sp. | reverse complement strand
AGGAAGCGGTGGAACGGGTTCAGGCTCAGGAAGTGGTGGATCAGGTTCAGGTACAGGAAATAGCGGATCGGATTCAGACTCAGAGGGCGAAGGCTCTGAGTCACCCCCGGCAAGTGATGGTACAGCCCCTGATACAGAAGATAGTGAGACAGGATCTAACTCAGATGCAGGCAATACACCTAAAGAAACGGACAGTGAAATCGATTCAGAATAAGAATTCACTTAATCAATAATTTATTTCTTTTAATGTTACATAATTGTATGTTACAATTACTTTATGTAACACGGAGGTGTGGTTATGTCAGTTACAGAACCGATAAAAGACGTAAAAAAAATTAGAGCAATGATAGCAGCGAGTAAAGTAACACCAACGCGTAATTATTGCTTTGTTTTGTTGGCTTTACACACTGGACTGCGAATGAAAGACTTATTGCAGTTAAAGAAACAAGATGTGTATGACGGTAATGAGACACGTTCATTTTTAAATCTATCAATTTATCCTAATGCACCAATTTATTTGAATCCACAGCTAAAAAAATTAATTGATCAATACGTATCAGATGAAGGCTTGGAAATGGGTGACTATCTGTTTCAATCAAAAGAAGCAAAAGAACCAATTTCCAGACAGCAAGCCAGCCGTATCATTAAAAAAATCGCTAAAAAGCATGATGTCACTGGAACAGTCAATATGCATACATTAAGGAAAACATATGCTTACCATGCATATCGAAATGGAATCGCGATTTCATTGATTCAGAAAAGACTCCATCAACGAACGATTACAACAACGAAGCGTTATATCGGCTTAGACAACTTAAATACGACTGAAATTAAAGTCGATGTGCGATTTTAATTGAGACTAAGTATTGGAGGAAAAAACAATTGGCTAGAATAACTTGTGATTTCTTTTCAGAAGCTTTAACGAAACACACAACGATGACGGTAATTCTACCTGACAAACCGACAATCAATGAAGACGGTACGATCAAGAAGTTTCCAACTTTATATCTGTTACATGGATTTAGTGATGATCAATCAATGTGGACAAGACAAACATCTGTTGAGCGCTATGCTAATGAACGTGGATTAGCTGTTGTGATGCCAGATGTTGATCATAGTTTCTACACTGACATGCGCTACGGAAAAAATTACTGGACATTCTTAACTGAAGAAGTTCCTAGTAAAGCCCGTTTTTTCCTGCCACTTTCCGATCGGCGTGAAGACAATTTTATTGCAGGTCTGTCAATGGGTGGTTATGGTGCATTTAAATGGCTGTTAAATAAGCCAGAGCAATTTGCAGCAGGTGCAGCATTATCAGGTGTACTAGATTTGGCGAATCATGAGCAGGTAGATCAAGGTGAGAATGGGATGAACCAAACCGTTTTTAATGCGTTTGGTGGTGAAAACTTGCTTGGAACGAAACATGATATTTTCCATTTAGCCAAGCAGGTTGATCAATTAGATCATGATAAACCAAAACTTTATCACGCATGTGGTACAGAAGACTTCTTATTTGATCAGAATGTTCGCTTTAAAGAACTAACCGACACACTATCGTTAGATATTGACACAATTTTTGATCCAGGTGTCCATGATTGGGCGTATTGGGATCATCATATTAAGAAAGTGATCAACTGGTTACCAATTCAATAGCATTTAACCAACAGTCGAAAGCAGATGTGACTGTTGGTTTTTTTGTTGTTAGGAGTGCATATTGAGTAGATTTATTAAATATTATGCTAAACTATAATTAAATAAGACATTTTAGAAACTAGGTGAAATAAATGAATATTCTCGTTGTCGAAGATGAAAAAAAATTAGCACGAGTTTTGCTGTTGGAGTTAGAATATGAGGGTTATCAAGTAACAACGATCCATGATGGACGTGAGGCGATGGATTTGATCAGCGAACAAGACTTCGACTTAATTTTATTAGATGTGATGCTTCCTGGATTAAGTGGGATGGAGATCTTACGTCGAATGAGGAAAGATGAGCAATTAACTCCGGTTATTTTATTAACAGCAAGAGATGCGACTTACGACAAAGTTAGTGGTCTCGACTTAGGAGCAAATGATTATATTACAAAACCATTTGCAATCGAAGAGTTATTAGCGAGAATTCGTGCGCAATTGAGAAATAATCAAGGCCAATCAAAACAGGAAAGCAATCAAATTAAACTAAAAGACTTAATTATCGATGAAGTACAATATCAAACAACTTGGCAAGGGGAGTCAGTTGAATTAACGAAGCGTGAATTTGACTTGCTTGTATACTTGGCGAAAAACGCCAATCGAGTCTTATCGCGTGATCAACTATTGAGCCAAGTGTGGGGCTATGATTATGCAGGTGAAACAAATGTCGTTGATGTATATGTTCGTTATATTAGGCAAAAAACTGACTACCAATTAATCGAAACAGTACGAGGAATCGGTTATATTATAAGGAATGACTAATCATGACATTAAGACAAAAGATCTCTTTAATTGTAACTACTATTATGCTAAGTTTTTTGATCGTTATTTTTGGTCTGATTTACTATTCATTTCAACGTGTGACGATCAATCAGGAAATGGATCGGATTGAAAGTCAAGCGTCAGTGATCAGAGAAGCGCTCGCAAGTGATGCTGCTCTTGAAGTAAATCCGAGCCAATTATTACGAGCCTATTTGCCGACTGACGGTATGATCCGTGTAATTGATCAGCAGCAGACCGCCATTCAAATTATTACACGAGATACTGAATTAACTTTAGCTGAACCTATCTTCAGCTCAGGAGAACAAATAGAACAAATAAATCATGCTGAACTTGGTCGAATTGCCCGTTTGTCATTTCCATTAATTTGGACAGATGGTCAGGTTGTTTCATTAGAAGTAATCGAACGGATTGATCAAGTTGATGAAACGATGGCTATTCTATTGTATGTTCTGATCATTGCATTGGTCTTTATGATCATTCCAATTTGGCTTGCTGGTAGAGGTATTAGTCAAATTATTTTTAAACCAATTAAACGATTGGCGGATGTGATGGCAATGAATCAAATGGATGGTGAGTGGCAATTAATTGAACTTGATTCAAATGTGAATGATGAAATTTCCCAGCTTGGCGCAACGTATAATGAGATGAATGAACGAATTAGGGAGAATTTTTTAAAACAAAAGCAATTTGTATCGAATGCTTCCCATGAATTGAAGACACCAATTGCTATTATAAAAAGTTATGCACAGTTGATTCAGCGTCAAGGGAAAGTGAATCCTGAAGTTATTGAGGAATCGGTTGAGGCAATCGATTTTGAAACGGATCGAATGACGCAATTGATCCAACAAATGCTCATGTTAGCAACATTAGATCGTGGCGATACCTTAACTTATCAAACGGTTGATTTAGTGAAGTTAGCGAGGGATTCCGTTCGATCAATTTCGACAGCATTTAATCGAAAGATTCAATTTGAGACGAATGTCACCGGCGTTGAAGCGAGTGTTGATCCGGAGAAAATTAATCAAGTGCTTTATATTTTGTTGGACAATGCGAGGAAGTACAGTGACGATTTAATCAAGTTGTTGATTGAACAGACTGAGGAGCAAGTCATTATTTCTGTCGTTGACCGTGGTGATGGTATTAGTGAGGATGATCAGGAAAAAATATTTGATCGACTTTATCGAATTGATCAGGGAAGAAGTAGGGAAACTGGTGGTACTGGTCTGGGTCTTTCAATCGCAAAGGAGATCGTTTTAGCTCATGGCGGCACACTTTCACTAACAAGTGAACTAGGAAAAGGGTCAACTTTTTCAATTATGATACCGAATTAATCTTTTTCTCATCAAATTCTCATTTGATTCAAACTTGGTTTTCATATTCCTGCGATAAACTAAGGGTAATCAAATAAGGAGGTAGTTAATTATGAAAAAAGCAACAATTAAAGCAATCGCAAGTATACTAGGAGGTTTAATCGTTTTTGGTGTCGCATTCTTAATCTTCCAATCATCACCGAGTACAACTGAAGCGACAATGACAAGACAAGAGGCAGAGAAGATCGCCCAGGAACAATTCCAAGGTGAGGTTGTCTCAGTTGAGTTTGATGATGGTCGTTATGAGATTGAAATTGAAACGGCGGATGCACACTACGAATTGAAAATAGATGCTGAAACAGGTAAGATCGTTAAATTAGAAGAAGATAGAAGTCGTCAGCAAGTTGCGCAAAAATCTGAGGTAGAAGAAACAAAAACTGATGATTTAGACACTGTTGATCAAACAGTTGACTTAGATGCTAAAGAAGATGTTAATGAAAAGGACAAAAAGGAAGAGCCTAAAGTAGAAAAGAAAGTAGAACAAAAAGAAGAACCGAAAAAAGTTGTCGTTAAAACTGAAG
>CAZONN010000109.1:0-1048 GCA_964581235.1 uncultured Amphibacillus sp. | reverse complement strand
GGCTGACTTAGATGATACAGACGATGTTAATGAAAAGGACAAAAAAGAAACAGTAAAGAAAGAAGAGCCTAAAGTAGAACAAAAAGAAGAACCGAAGAAAGTTGTCGTTAAAACTGAAGAAAAGCAGACGAATAAGCCTGCAACTGAAAAACCAAGTAAAAATGTGATTCTTACATCTGGAGAAGCAAGTAAAATTGCACATAACCAGGTAGCCAATGGAACGATAATTAAGATTGAATTAGATTCTGATGATGGTCAGCACTATTATGAGATTGAAATGTATACAGATACTCAAGAGGTCGAGATTGAGATTGATGCATACACTGGTAAAGTGATTATGATTGAATATGAACGCTTAGAAGGTAGTAGAAAGGGTAATAGTGAGATTATCACAATGGATGAAGCGAAGAAAATTGCACTAGCAAAAGAACCAGGCGCGAAAATTATCGAGGCAAAGCTTGATCGTGATGATGGAAAATACTATTATGAAATTGAAATGGAAACATCAAAATATGAAATAGATGTAGAGATCGATGCTCAAACAGGTAAAATCATTGATTTAGATTATGATGATCGTGACTAATTAATATAAAAAATGCACTCACATTTGTGGGTGCATTTCTTTGTCTTCAGTTCATTATATAAGGCTAAATGAACATAAAAAAGAGAACGAGTAAGCTCGTTCTCTTTTCTGATATTAGTATTAGTCTTTAGTTACGTTAGCCGCTTGTGGGCCACGGTTGCCTTCTTCAATATCAAAAGATACGCTTTGTCCTTCTTCAAGTGTTTTGAAGCCGTCGCCTTGAATAGCTGAGAAGTGTACGAATACATCATCTTGCCCTTCAACTTCGATAAAGCCAAAACCTTTGTCTGCGTTAAACCATTTTACTGTTCCTTGTGCCATATTACTTATCCTCCTAGTGTGGTATATCCACACACATGTATTACTATTCTTGCTCAAGCATCAAAACGAAAACTTTCACGATGTTAGTTACTTGAAGTGTTTTGTCGAACAAAATAGCTAAGTTCATTATAGCAAGCATATTCA
>CAZONN010000108.1:0-5440 GCA_964581235.1 uncultured Amphibacillus sp. | reverse complement strand
AATGGACTATGTTACAAGCATCAAATGTAAGTTTACGTTATGGCGACAAAAAGTTGTTCGAAGAAGTTAATATTAAGTTTATCGCAGGAAACTGCTACGGATTAATCGGGGCTAATGGCGCCGGTAAATCAACATTTTTAAAAGTATTATCTGGTGAAGTTGAACCACAGGCTGGACATGTTTCACTAGAAAAAGGTAGAAGGATGGCTGTATTATCACAAGACCACTTTGCTTTTGAAGAATTATCTGTGATCGAGACTGTTATTCGTGGGCATGAGCGACTTTTCCAAGTCATGCAAGAAAAAGATGCTGTTTATGCAAAAGCAGACTTTACTGAAGAAGATGGGATGAAAGCAGCTGAACTTGAAGGTGAATTTGCTGAATTAAACGGTTGGGAAGCAGAATCAGACGCAAGTGTTTTGCTAAAGGGTCTCGGTATCGGTGAAGATTTACAAGATAAGAAAATGGCTGAATTAACTGGTTCTGAGAAAGTAAAAGTGTTACTTGCTCAAGCTCTATTTGGTTCACCTGATATTTTACTACTTGATGAGCCGACGAACCACTTAGATATTCATGCGATTCAGTGGTTAGAAGAGTTTTTGATTAACTTTGAAAACACGGTCATTGTTGTTTCTCACGACCGTCACTTCTTAAACAAAGTGTGTACGCATATTGCTGATGTTGATTTTGGAAAAATTGAACTTTATGTTGGGAACTATGATTTTTGGTATGAGTCAAGCCAGTTGGCACTCAGAATGTCACAAGATCAAAACAAGAAAAAAGAAGAAAAAATCAAGGACTTACAAGAGTTCATCGCGCGATTTAGTGCCAACGCATCAAAGTCACGTCAAGCAACTTCAAGGAAGAAAATGCTTGAAAATATTACGTTAGATGATATTAAGCCTTCATCTCGTCGCTACCCTTACGTTGCCTTTAAACCGGAACGAGAGGTAGGTAATGATTTACTTCGTGTCGAAGGATTAACAAAAACGATTGATGGTGTTAAAGTTTTAGATAGTATTAGCTTCATCTTAAATCGTGATGATAAGGTTGCTTTTGTTGGACCGAATGATGTTGCTAAAACTGTTCTATTTGATATTTTGATGGGTAAAATTGAACCAGATTCAGGTTCATACACGTGGGGAATTACAACATCACAGTCGTACTTCCCGAAAGACAATAGTGAGTTTTTTGAGAATAGTGATCTAACACTCGTTGAATGGCTCCGTCAATATTCGCCAGAAGATGAAACGGAAACGTTCTTACGCGGTTTCCTTGGCCGGATGTTGTTCTCAGGTGAAGAAGCATTGAAAAAGGCAAAGGTTTTATCTGGGGGCGAGAAAGTTCGTTGTATGTTAGCAAAGATGATGTTGTCTAGCGCAAACGTGCTTCTACTTGATGAACCGACGAACCACTTAGATCTTGAGTCGATTACGGCAGTGAACAACGGTTTGATCAATTTCAAAGGTTCACTTCTATTTACGTCACATGATCACCAATTTATTGAGTCGATTTCAAATCGCTTAATTGAGATTACTCCGAATGGTTTAATCGATAAACAAATGAGTTATAGTGAGTATGTGAGCGATCGTAAATTACAAGCAGAAATTGCAGAGTTATATGCTTAAAACAGGGAGAGTTCTCCCTGTTTTTTCTTATTTTAGACACAAATTCGCCAAATTTAATTGTGTCAACTTTGTGAAATGCGTTTTTAAAACTCTCGTAATAGGCATACTAATAAGGTTCAGTAAAAAAGATTGTGAAAAGTCTAACAATAGCTTGCTACTTATCATACTAAAACGTATAATAAGTATTAATAACAAACAAATGCGTTCGTTTTTTTGCTAAAACTAAGCTCTGTTATATGAATAAATGAACGATTTAGGGGGACTAAAAATGAAAGTTGCAGTTATTGGTTGTACACACGCTGGGACGTCTGCGATTAAAAACGTATTAACACTCTATCCTGATGCAGAGATTGACGTATTTGAACGAAATGATAATGTGTCGTTTCTTTCATGCGGAATTGCTTTGTATGTTGGTGGTGTCGTAGAAAAAGCAGAATCACTTTTCTACGCTTCAGTTGATGGCTTTGAAAACAGAGGAATTAGAATGCACATGGAGCATGACGTTGTCTCTGTTAACGTTGCTAAAAAAGAACTTGAAGCAAAAGATTTAAAATCAGGTGAAGTGAAGCATCATACTTATGATAAGTTGATTATTTCAACGGGTTCATGGCCATTTACGCCACCGATTCCTGGATTTGATCTTGATAATGTTGTTTTATGTAAAAACTATGATCACGCAAAAGAGATCATCCGTCGTTCTGAGCATGTTAATCATGTGACGGTTGTTGGTGGTGGTTATATCGGCGTTGAGTTAGTCGAGGCATTTGAAGAAAACGGCAAACAAGTGACACTTGTTGATGCGGAATCACGTATTTTAAATCGTTATTTAGACCAAGCTTTCACTGATCCAGTTGAGCAAACATTCCGTGATAAAGGTGTTCAATTATTACTTAATGAATTTGTTTCTGGTTTTGAAGGTGATGAGAATGGTAAAGTTAAAAAAGTAATTACCAATCAGAGTGAAGTTAAGACTGAGCTTGTCATCATGTGTATTGGTTTCCGACCAAGTACTGATCTATTCAAAGGTCAGCTTGAGATGTTACCGAGTGGTGCAATTGTTGTTGATGAGTTTATGGAAACAAGCGCTAAGGACGTTTTTGCAGCTGGAGATTGCTGTGCAGTTCCTTACAACCCAACTGGTAAGTCGGCTTATATTCCACTCGCAACGAATGCTGTTCGGATGGGAACAATTGCTGCTCAAAACTTAGTTGAACGTAAAGTGAAACACCCTGGTACACAAGGGACTTCTGGATTGAAGATCTATAATCATTATATTGGTTCAACTGGTTTAACTGAGGATGCAGCAAAAGTGAATGATATTGAGGCTCGTTCAGTTGAAATTAAAGAGACGTATCGTCCAGATTTCATGCCTGAGAATAATGTCATTCATTTGAAGCTTGTTTATGAAGTTGGTACAGAGCGAGTTGTAGGTGCTCAGGTTATTTCGGATATTGATTTGACGCAGGTTGCTAATACGGTGAGTATTGCGATTGCGAATAAGATGACGATTGAGCAGTTGGCGCTTTCTGATTTCTTCTTCCAGCCTCATTTCAATAAACCTGTTAACTACTTGAATGAGGTTGCTTTAAAAGCGGTGCAGCAAGAACATGCATTAGCTAGAGAAGCAGTTCCTGTAAAATAATCAAATCATATCCCCCAAAGTAGATTTTTCTACCTTGGGGGATTTTTAATGTCTTAACTCATTTTTTCGTCGCTAAAATTAATTCTTTAATTGCTTTGTGATCTCCTTCGTGAAGGCTTTTGACGATTTTACTTCCAACGATGACACCGTCACAATAACTACTAAGTTGTTTGACTTGTTCTGGTGTTGAGACGCCAAATCCGGCGAGGACTGGCTTTGGACTGACTTGCTTTAAGTTAGCTAGATAGTCTCCAATTGACTCAAGGTATTCATGACGCTCACCTGTTGTCCCAGTAACGGTTACGGCGTATAAAAACCCTGTTGTTTTGGAGGAAACCTTAGTCAATCGCTCTTGTGAACTTGTTAATGTTGCTAAACGAATCAGGGCAAGATCTTGCTCTGCGATCAGGTCAGGGATATTTCCCTCTTCTTCCAATGGTAAGTCAGGAATAATTAATCCTGACACACCCGCTTCTGCACAATCAATAAAACATTGCTCTAACCCATAAGCAAAAATCGGGTTAAAGTAAGTCATTAACACAATTGGAATTGAGCGATCCGCTTTTGTGGCCTTTAATACTTCCAAGATCGCTTTCAGGCTGACACCTAGAGATAACGCTCTAATTCCGGCTGCTTGGATGACAGGTCCATCGGCGACAGGGTCTGAAAATGGAATACCGAGCTCAATTGCAGTCGCTCCCGCTTCTGCTAAAAAATCAATTTGTTCAGGTAGCTTGTCGAGCCCGCCATCACCAGCCATAATATATGGAATAAAAATTTTATCGCCGTTTGCTAGTGTTTGTTCTAATGCTGTTTCTAATTTTTTGACTGTCATTTCAGATCACCTCCCAAAGCTGCTTGAACCGCTTCAACGTCTTTGTCTCCTCGTCCAGATAGACAGACAATAATCGATTCGTCTTGCCTCATTTCTGGGGCGAGTTTTTGTAAATAAGCAATTGCATGGGCACTTTCTAAAGCTGGGATAATTCCTTCTGTTTGAGATAGGAGTTTCAGTCCGTCTAGCGCTTGTGCATCTGTCACTGATTGATAGTTGACTCGGTTAATTTTATTCAGATAGCTGTGTTCCGGGCCAACGCCAGGGTAATCGAGACCGGCAGAAATCGATGTTGCTTCTTTAATTTGGCCATGTTCGTCTTGGAGCAAATGGGTCATCATCCCGTGTAAGACGCCTGTTTTGCCATCTGTTAGTGTGGCGGAGTGTTTGCCCGTCTCGACGCCTAATCCACCCGCTTCAACGCCGTACATGTTGACCGTTTGATCGTTGATGAATGGATAGAACAAGCCCATTGCATTACTGCCTCCGCCAATACAGGCAACAACTGCATCTGGTAGACCACCAATTTCGTCTGCATATTGTCGTTTTGCTTCATGGCCAATCACACTTTGAAAATCGCGAACAATTTTTGGGAATGGGTGTGGACCGACGACTGAACCGATAATATAGTGGGTGTCCTCAACGTTAGCAACCCAGTAGCGGAGTGCTTCATTGACCGCATCTTTTAACGTTCCGCTACCTTGATCGACACTGACGACTTTCGCTCCGAGTAGCTCCATGCGAAAGACATTTAATTTTTGCCTGCGAATATCTTCTGCTCCCATAAAAATAATACACTCTAAGCCGAGCAAGGCGGATACGGTAGCTGTTGCTACGCCGTGTTGTCCCGCTCCTGTTTCGGCAACAATTTTTTTCTTGCCCATTCGTAATGTTAATAGCGCCTGGCCAAGGGCATTATTGATTTTGTGGGCGCCGGTATGATTTAAATCCTCTCGTTTTAAATAAATTTTGGCCCCACCTAATTTTTCTGTTAAACGTTCTGCAAAATAAAGTGGTGTTTCTCTGCCGACATATTGTGTTAAATAATAGGCTAATTGTTCGGTAAATTCAGGATCATTGATCGCTTCCTCGTAAGCTGTTTCTAGCTCCAATACAGCTGGCATTAACGTTTCTGGCACAAATCGGCCACCGAACGGGCCAAAATGACCGGTTAAGTCTGGTTTTTGATAATTTGTCATCTGCTTCATCTTTCTCCCTTCGCTAGTTGAATAAATTGCTCAATCTTCGTCAGATCTTTCTTGCCATTCGTTTCGACGCCACTTGAGACATCGACACCAATTGGCCTCGCTTCTTGAATTGCCCGCACAATATTAT
>CAZONN010000107.1:0-5503 GCA_964581235.1 uncultured Amphibacillus sp. | reverse complement strand
CGGGTGATATTATCGTTGATGGTCAAACTGCTGGAACTGAACCAATTAGTAACCCGACAGGCGTAACACTATCATCGGATTCAATTGAACTTGATCCGTTAACAGCAACTGTTATTCGACTAACAGCTGATGACGATGATGGTGAAGGGAATCCAGGTGATCCTGAACAACCAGAAGTACCAGGTGAACCGAGCAAACCAGGTGAACCTTCTGAACCAAGCGAACCGGGAGATGAATCTCCGACAGAAGAAGTATCACCAGACTTAATAGACCCAACAGATTCAACAGATTCTGAAGGAGATGTATTACCAAAAACAGCAACAGCGTTATATAATTACTTGTTAATAGGAACAATCATTTTCGCTTTAGGCTTAGGGTTAGTCTTCTACACTCATAAAAAGCGTAAAGAAGCATAAGCATTAATCAAAACCACCTTACTTAAAATTAAGTAGGGTGGTTTTTTAGACTAGATTCCACTATTTTTACCGCTCTTTCTTCTTTTTATATAAAAACAGTTCTAAAACTATAAAAACTATACATGATTGTTCTGAAAATAATGATGAGGGTACATAATACTTGCACAAGTATTTAACATATGATATTCTATTGTTCGTGTGCGCAATCGATTGCTTTTGTGATTGCACAGATAAATTACAGAGTTAATTATGAATGAACGCAATTAGATGTTAGTTAGACTAATTGCTGATTAATCAAACAACAAATTAACGCAAATCAATCAACGATAATAAAAATAGATTAACTTGAAAGGGGAGCAAGAGAAAGATGAAAAAATGGTGGAAAGAGGCAGTAGCCTATCAAATATATCCTCGAAGTTTCAAAGACTCCAATGGTGATGGAATTGGTGATATCCAGGGTATGATTGAAAAATTAGACTATCTAAAAGATATGGGCATCGATGTAATTTGGGTTAGTCCAATTTACGAATCACCAAACGATGATAATGGTTACGACATTAGTGACTATCAAGCGATTCTTGCTGATTTCGGGACGATGGAAGATTTCGACCTGTTATTAGAAGAAACACATAAACGTGGCATGAAATTAATTATGGATTTAGTAATAAATCACACCTCTGATGAACATGAATGGTTTATCGAATCACGTTCTTCTAAAGACAACCCATACCGTGACTACTATATTTGGCGACCAGGTAAGGATGGTCAGGAGCCGAATAATTGGGAGTCAATTTTTAACGGATCTGCATGGGAATATGATGAGAAGACAGATGAGTATTACTTACACGTTTTCTCAAAAAAACAGCCTGACCTTAACTGGGAGAACCCAGAGGTAAGAGAAAGCTTATACGACATGGTTAACTGGTGGCTAGACAAAGGCATTGACGGTTTCCGAGTTGACGCCATTTCACATATTAAAAAAGTAGAAGGTTTGCCTGATATGGACAACCCTGAAAACAAAGAATATGTCGAAGCATGGGAAGGTCATATGAACCGTCCTGGAATTGAAAAATTCCTGACTGAGTTTAAGGAGCGTACATTGCGTAATTATGACATTATGACAGTTGGTGAAGCTAACGGTGTTACTTTAGATGATGCAGAAAACTGGGTTGGCGAAGAGAACGGTTATTTCAATATGATCTTTCAATTTGAGCATATCGGTCTTTGGAACACGAGCTTAGAAGGCGGACTTGATTTAGCATCATTTAAGCAGAGTTTATCGAGATGGCAAAAAGGTTTAGAAGGAAGAGGCTGGAATGCACTTTTCTTTGAAAATCATGACCAACCGCGTTCAGTTTCTGCATGGGGTAATGATACGAATTTAAGAAAAACATCAGCAAAAGCATTAGCAACCTTATACTTCTTTATGCAAGGAACACCATTTATTTATCAAGGACAAGAAATTGGGATGACGAACGTTCAATTTGACTCAATAGATGATTACGATGATGTCAGCATGAAAAACTACTACCGAATTGAACGAAGTGAAGGCAAGTCACACGAAGAAGTTATGCAAGTGATCTGGAAAAATGGGCGTGACAACTCTCGTACGCCAATGCAGTGGACAAGCGAACCACAAGCAGGATTCACAACAGGCAAGCCATGGATGAAAGTAAACCCGAACTATCCAGATATTAATGTTGAGCAGAACTTAAATGATCCAGATTCAATCTACCATTACTACCGTAAGATGATTGAATTGCGAAAGTCATCAGACACATTAATTTATGGAACGTATGATTTAATCGCCGAAGATCATACGCAAGTTTATGCATATACAAGAACATTAAATGATGAGCGTTATGCGGTGATTGTCAACATGTTTGACGAAGAAGCAAGCGTAGATTTATCAAACAACTTATCATTTTTAGAACTAAAAATGGCGAATTACCAGATTGAAGACGAATTAAATGCAAACCTCGTTTTACGACCATATGAAGCTAGAGTCTATAAGATCAAATAAATGTGAGGTGTTAGTGAATTTATTCACTAACACCTTTTTAATTCTTCAATTTTCTAGAAATTTAATAAAAAGCTAATTGGAGTGAGGGTATGAAAACTGCTATAATAAGAATTAGGCAATTTTTTTGAAAGCAGGTGATTGACATGAAACAAGAAAAGTTATTAGTGATTGATGGTTTTAATTTACTCAGTCGAGGGTATTTTGCTACGGCATACAATAAAACAGAAGATCAGCTCCCAAGAAACTCAGCAGGGCTTTACACGAATGGTTTACATGTTTTTTTACAAAAATTATTTAACTTGATTGAGGAGTACCAAACAACACATTTAGCGGTTGCGTGGGATGTAAAACGGGAAGATACTGCAAGGCGCCAAAAATATGACTTCTATAAATCGAGTCGGAGTGAACTCGCTCCAGCTCTTATACAACAACATGAAACACTAAAAACAGTACTCGACCAAATGGGAATCAAGCAATATACGATGGCACCGCACGAAGCGGATGATATTATCGGCTCGATTACTAAAATGTGGTCAACAAACATGCAGACAGATTGCTTGATTTATAGTAATGATAAAGATTTCTATCAACTTTTAAATGAGCATACATCACAAGTTTTCAATCAGAAAAGGGTGGAAACTCTTTATACGATAAATGATTTTAGAACTGAATTTGGCATTGAACCAAGTCAGTGGATCGATGTGAAAGCACTGTTAGGTGACTCAAGTGATAATGTATCAGGTGTTGCAGGTGTTGGGGAAAAATCAGCACTACCACTCATTCAGATGTATCAATCAGTTGAAAACATTTATCAGCTCCTACCAGATCTAGACCCAAAATTTAAACGTAATATCAAGAAGTTAATTGAGGGAAAGGCAATGGCAGAAGTGAGTAAAGAGCTAGTCACGATCAACCAAGATCTTGATTATTTCAAAACAATTAATTTAGCTGAGTTTAGCTATCAACCCAATTTTGCACAGGTCATAAACGTACTTGATCAAATTGAAGTACGCATTCGACTACGTACGAGTTAAAATATTGTAAAAGGAGAAATTAAAGCAGATGGGGACAGTATTGCTATACTTTATTATTAGTTTACTAGCAAGCATCATCGGAGCAATTGCCGGTATTGGTGGTGGCGTTTTTATCAAACCAATCCTTGACTTTCTTGGTGATTATCCACTCGCGACAATTGGAGTTCTTTCATCAATGACCGTATTTACGATGTCCGCAGTTTCGCTTTGGACGAGACGTCGAGAAGTTAAAGTAATGGATAGAACGACATCTATTTTATTAGCCTTAGGTGCAGTATTTGGTGGGCTAATTGGAAAAATTGTTTTCAGATCACTATTGACATATAGCTGGGTCGGTAATGTGCAAACAACGTCACTGATCATCATCTTTAGTGCAGTATTAATCTATGTTCAATTCAAAGATAAATTTCCAAGCTACTACATTAAAAATAAAACGGTGATTTTAGGAATGGGACTTGCGTTAGGTCTTTTATCTGCCTTTTTAGATATTGGAGGCGGGCCGCACAACATTGCCCTACTAAGTTTATTTTTTGCGATGGATGCTAAGCGATCAAGTCTATACTCGTTATATATTATTTGCTTCTCACAGATTTCGGCATTGCTGTACATATTCATCAGTATGGATCTCTCAACATTTGATTTCGGGATGGTTCCAGGAATGATTGTTGGTGGTATCTTAGGTGGAGCGATTGGATCAAGCTTTTCAAAGTGGTTTTCGATCCGAGGCGTTGAGATTGTGTTTAAATTATCTCTCGCTGGACTTGTGTTATTGAATATATATAACTTGTATTTGTATTTATAGTTGATGACATGAAAGATGTTCAGGTGAATTCTCATTTGAATATCTTTTTTATAGATGAGATGATTGAACTAAAAATCATCTGTTTTGATCGAGATATGCAGTCGAGTCAAACGTATGGTGCAATAATTAGTCCAAATGTTTTTTACAAATTTTCTAGCAACTTTTAGCAGCAAGATTACTAGATATTTGATAGACTAGGTAATAGGGATGATGTTAGAGAATAACACATAAGCAGAGGTGCTGACATGAGTGAATTAATTAATCACGTATCTGATGGTTTACACAAGGGTTTTATCGATCGATACTATCCATACGGAGATCAATTTAAGCCAAAGTTATTAGTTAATGACCGAAAGCGTAAATTGGATGTGTTAAGTACAATCATTGATGAACTAAAAAGTTCTCAAGGCTTCATGTTTTCTGTTGCATTTATAACTGAAAGTGGTTTAGCAACATTAAAGTCACATTTACTTGATCTACATATAAAAGGAATCAAAGGTAGAATCATTACCTCTACATATCAATTTTTTAATAAGCCTAAGATTTTTCAAGAACTATTAAAACTTAAAAATGTTGAAGTTAGAATAGCTGAGACAGAAGGCTTTCATTCGAAAGGTTATATTTTTGATCATGGTCAACATACATCGCTAATTGTAGGGAGTTCCAACCTAACAGCCAATGCACTAAAGGTTAATTATGAATGGAACGTGAAATTAACGTCTTTAGATAATGGCGAATTAGTTGATCACTTTCATAGTCAATTTGAAGAGATGTGGCATTTAGCAAAACCACTCACTCAAATTTGGATTGGTCAATATAAGGATGAATATGAAGCGAGAGAATTACCTGTCGTTGCAGAGCATCCAGGCGTGTATCAGATCAATCGTTTAGCTGATGCGCTAACAATTGATCCAAATAAAATGCAGACTGCAGCTTTAAATGGGATTGCTTCAATCCGAGATCAAGGCGATAATCGGGCACTTGTGGTCTCAGCAACGGGAACTGGTAAAACTTATTTATCAGCATTTGATGTTCGTACGGTTAATCCAAAGCGAATGTTGTTCATCGTTCATCGGGAGCAAATCTTAAAAAAGGCGAAGGTGGATTTTCAGCGTGTTTTAGGTGGAAGAGACGACCAGTTTGGTATTTTATCAGGTAATATTAAAGAGGTTGATGCTAAGTATTTGTTTGCAACAGTTCAAACAATGTCTAAAAAATCAACATTAGA
>CAZONN010000106.1:0-5508 GCA_964581235.1 uncultured Amphibacillus sp. | reverse complement strand
AGAACAACGCACGCACACGCAAAGGTAGAGGTCGCGCGGTTTCTAATAAAAAATAACATTTGAAGGAGGTTAACCGATCTAATGGCTCAGAAAAGAAATACACGTAAAAAACGTGTGAAAAAGACGATTGAATCAGGTATTGCACACATTCATTCAACATTTAATAATACAATTGTTACAATTACTGATACTCAAGGTAACGCAATCAGCTGGAGTAGTGCAGGGTCACTTGGCTTCAAAGGTTCTAGAAAATCGACACCTTTTGCAGCACAAATGGCATCTGAAACAGCAGCTAAAGTTGCACAAGACCATGGTATGAAATCTTTAGAAGTAACAGTAAAAGGCCCTGGTGCAGGTCGTGAAGCGGCAATTCGTTCACTTCAAGCAGTAGGACTAGAAGTTACTGCCATTGTTGATGCAACTCCAGTTCCTCACAATGGTTGTCGCCCACCAAAACGTCGTCGTGTATAATTTTATCCGTATAGAATTTGTCAGCATGTCTATAATGGATTATGATCGTTTAAAGTAGTACGTTTTAGGATGTCTAGCTTTAACATTCTCAACCAGATCGGAACTGACAGACAAAAATATACGAATAGAAGATAGCGCAGCAATAAAACTGCCTAGTAAGAAATTCTGGCTAGACAACCGCAATTGTCTAACCAAATTTCGACGTTCAAAGGAGGGTTTTTATAAATGATTGAAATTGAAAAGCCGAAAATTGAAACTGTACACGTAAATGAGGATTCTACATTTGGAAAATTTGTTGTAGAACCACTAGAGCGTGGATATGGTACGACTCTTGGAAACTCCCTGCGTCGTATTCTTCTGTCCTCGCTACCTGGTGCAGCGATAACATCTGTACAAATTGATGGAGTCCTTCATGAATTCTCAACAATAGATGGTGTTGTTGAGGACGTGACAACGATTATTCTTAATCTTAAGAAGCTAGCATTAAACATCTATTCAGAAGATGTTAAAACGCTAGAAATTGATGTGCAAGGTGAAGGTGTTGTTACAGCTGCGGATATCACTTATGATAGTGATGTTGAAATTTTAAATCCGGATCTTCACATTGCAACATTAGGATCCAACGGGGCACTTCGTATGAAGATGACTGCTGAAGTTGGCCGTGGTTATCGACCAGCTGAAGTAAATAATCATGACGATTTACCAATTGGTGTCATTCCTGTAGACTCGATTTTCACTCCAGTATCACGTGCAACTTTTCAAGTTGAAAATACACGTGTTGGTCAAATCACTAATTATGATAAATTAACGTTAGATGTGTGGACTGATGGAAGTATTCGCCCAGAAGAAGCAGTTGCTTTAGGAGCAAAGATTCTTACTGAGCACTTAAATCTGTTTGTTGGTTTAACTGACGAAGCACAAAACGCTGAAATCATGATTGAAAAAGAAGAAGACCAGAAAGAAAAAGTACTAGAGATGACAATCGAAGAATTAGATTTATCTGTACGTTCATATAACTGTTTGAAGCGTGCCGGTATTAATACTGTGCAAGAGCTTACAACTAAAACAGAAGATGATATGATGAAAGTTCGTAATTTAGGACGAAAATCACTTGAAGAAGTGAAGAACAAGCTATCAGATTTAGACTTAAGCTTGCGAACTGAAGATTAATCATCTAAATCGAGACAGATTCCGAAGAAGGAGGGGTAGTCGATGGCTAGAAAATTAGGAAGAACAACTGACGCACGATTAGCATTACTAAGAAATCTTGCATCAGATTTAATTGTTCATGAGCGCATAGAAACAACTGAAGCGAAAGCAAAAGAACTACGCTCTACAGTTGATAAAATGATTACATTAGGTAAACGCGGAGACCTTCATGCTCGTCGTCAAGCAGCTTCATTTCTTTATAAGAAAGAAGCTAACGAAACTGAAGACGTCATTCAAAAGTTATTTAATGATATCGCTCCACGCTATGAAGACCGTCAAGGCGGTTACACACGAGTTTTAAAGCTTGGCCCACGCAAGGGTGATGGTGCGAAAATGGCGATCATTGAGTTAGTTTAACTTCATATGATAAATGAAGGGCAGGATAAGGTCTCTTACAGAGATAAATCCAAGCCCTTTTTTTGTATGAATGAATGCCTGGTTGAACTCGGCAGTCGATCTAAACTAACAGTACTCACGCGAGTGGATAACCTTGCAATATAGCCAGTGGTAGAACATAATAAAGAACAGAGACACAAGGTTTTACATAGAATTAGTCATAATAAATTAAGTTAGAATTGGAGTTTAATCATCCAACGATCGTTAAATGTGCTAAAATATAAAACAAGTCAAAACTTATTCTATGGAAATTAGCAAACAGTAACTGATCATCCTAAATTGATTATAAGATAAATTATTATAAAATTAAGAAAACATTTCCCGATTCGATTATTTCCTGGGAAATATTTTGTCGTAACATGGGGGGATAACAGTGAGTCAGAATGAAATTCAATTCCGTAATGTCTATTTCAGGTACTCAGAAGAGCAACCATGGGTCTTAGAGGATGTAAGCTTTACGATTCAATCAGATGAATGGTTAGCGATTATCGGGCATAATGGCTCTGGGAAATCGACTATTGCTAAACTTATGAATGGATTACTATTTCCTGAACAAGGGGAAATAATTATCCATGGTACAAAATTGACTGCTGAAACGGTCTGGGATGTGCGCAAAAAAGTCGGTATGGTGTTCCAAAATCCAGATAATCAATTTGTCGGGACAACCGTTCGTGATGATGTCGCATTTGGTTTAGAAAATCGTGGCGTTGATCGGGATCAAATGGTTAAGGCAATTAACAATAGTCTAGAAGCTGTTCGAATGGCAGACTATTATTTACATGAGCCGCATCGTTTATCAGGTGGCCAAAAGCAACGTGTAGCAATAGCGGGAGTACTTGCTGTTAAACCCGATGTTATTATTTTAGATGAAGCGACAGCAATGCTTGACCCTAAAGGAAGAAAAGAAATCATTCAAACGGTCAATGATTTGATTCAGACTAATCAACTTAGCTTAGTGACGATCACTCACGATTTAAATGAAATCATCGCAGCAGACCGAGTGATGGTGATGAATCAAGGAAAGGTTTGGCTAGAGACAACTCCTAGGGCGCTATTTGAAAAAGAAGTAGCACTTCAGGAAATTGGTCTAGACGTACCTTTTGTCGGAAAGTTAGCAAATGCATTAAAAGAAAGAGCGATTTCTTTTAATCAACAACCATTAAATCAAAAGGAGTTATTAGATGAGCTATGGACATATCATTTAAAAATGTAAGTTATACGTATCAACCTAATGGCCCCTTTGAATATAAAGCATTAAAAGATCTAAATTTTACGATTAAGTCTGGATCATATGTTGCCATTATCGGTCACACAGGTTCCGGAAAATCGACACTCATCCAACATTTGAACGGTCTACTTAGACCGACAAAAGGTGAAGTACAAGTTGGGGACTATTCAATTAAAGCAAATGAGAAATTAGCAAAAATTAAAAACTTACGCAGACAAGTTGGCGTCGTGTTTCAATATCCAGAACACCAATTATTTGAAGAGACAATTGAGAAGGACATTGCATTTGGTCCAGAAAACTTTGGTGTAACACATGAAGAAATTGAAAAGCGAATTCCAGAAGTTATGAACGCAGTTGGTCTATCAATGGAATTGATCGACCGATCACCATTTGACTTAAGCGGCGGACAAATGAGGCGTGTAGCGATCGCAGGTATCTTGGCTATGGAACCAAAGGTATTAGTTTTAGACGAACCAACGGCTGGATTAGACCCTAAAGGTCAACAAGAGATCATGGATATGTTTTATGATCTTCATCAGCGGAAAAAAATAACGACTATTTTAGTAACGCACAGCATGGAAGATGCATTGAAATACGCTGATCACGTCATTATTTTAGAAGATGGTCAGGTGAAAATTGAAGGAAAGCCAGTGGATATTTTTGTTAGAAAAGCTGAGTTAGAACAAGTTCAATTAGATACACCAGAAATGATTCAATTCTTACAAGATTTCGAAGCTAAATTTGGAAGTAAGTTAACTTACCACAACCAATCTGTTGACCAATTAGCTGAAGAAGTCATTATAGCTTTAAAAGAGGTGAATAACGATGTCTAGTTCACTCATTATTGGACAGTATATACCAAATGATTCGAAAGTTCACCGCTTAGATCCAAGAACAAAAATTGTCATCATTTTCTCGTTTATTGTTTTTGTCTTTTTCGCCAATAACACCTTGAGTTACGCTTGGCTTGCTTTATTTGCAGTCGGAAGTGCATTGATGACAAAAGTTAAATTAAGATATATTGCAAAAGGGCTGACACCCGTTTGGTTTTTAATTATTTTTACTTTTGTATTGCACTTGATTGTGACAAAAGAAGGCGACGTTGTATTTGAGATTTTAGGCTTCTCGGTTTATTCAGGAGCCCTAGTCCAAGGTTTTTTCATATCATTACGGTTCTTTTTGTTAATCTTGGTCACTTCTTTACTAACGTTGACAACAACACCAATTGAAATTACCGATGCGATTGAAACACTACTCAATCCACTTAAAAAAATAAAATTCCCGGTTCATGAATTAGCGCTAATGATGTCTATTTCATTAAGGTTTATTCCAACGCTGATGCAAGAAACAGATAAGATTTCCAAAGCTCAAGCATCACGTGGTGTTGACTTCAGAACAGGGCCAATTAAAGACCGAATTCAAGCAGTTGTTCCATTATTAGTGCCGTTGTTTGTTAGTGCATTTAAACGTGCTGAAGAGCTGGCAATGGCGATGGAAGCCCGTGGATACCAAGGTGGCGAAGGACGAACAAAACTGAGAGAATTAAAAATTCTCAGACTGGACTGGTTTGCAATCCTGATCTTTATGATCACGCTGATTGGTTTATTCGTCCTAAGACAGTAAAGGAGATTGACGATGCGTTATCTAGCGGTTGTAAGTTATGACGGATCAAATTATGCAGGCTATCAAATTCAACCAGATCAATTAACGATTCAAGCTGTCATTGAACAAGCTTTAGCAAAAATGCATAAAGGTAAGCCAATCAAGATTACCGCCTCAGGTCGGACTGATGCGGGCGTTCATGCCCATGGACAGGTCTTTCATTATGACAGTGAGTTGGCGATCCCCGAAGCAAACTGGAAGAAAGCCTTAAATTCACTATTACCTGATGATATCGTCATTTTGAAAGTTAAAAAAGTGAGTCCTTCATTCCATGCCCGCTATGATGCGCTTAAGAAAACCTATCAATATGTGATTTTGAATCGTGCTGATCCAAATCCATTTGAAGTTAATTATAGTACATTTATAGCAGAAGAATTGGATGTATCATTAATTAACGCGGCGTGTCAGTACCTCATTGGAGAACATGATTTTACCGCATTTTGTGCAGCTAATAGTTCAGTTAAAGGTGATAAAATTAGAACGATCTACGACGCACATTGCAAACAAGATCGTGACAGATTAATTTTGTCATTTACGGGGAA
>CAZONN010000105.1:0-5584 GCA_964581235.1 uncultured Amphibacillus sp. | reverse complement strand
GTGGTGGGGATTAATGTCGCTTTACGCATTACCGATTTATTAGCCTTAAAATGGGGCGATATTCTCGATGAAAAAGGGAAATTTAAAGAAATTCGGCTGTTAGAAGGAAAAACGAAGAAAGAACGACGAATTCAGTTAAACAAGCCCAGTCAGCGTGCGCTAGAGGCGCTTCTGGGGAGCTTAGACGGGTATTCCTTCGACGATTACCTCTTCCAGTCGCGAGAAGGCGCGCAAAAACCCCTCTCTCGCCAACAAGCTTTGAATATTTTGAAAGATGCGGCCAAAGCGGTCGGGATCAAAGATAATGTCGGCACGCATAGTCTGAGAAAAACTTGGGGCTATCACGCATGGAAAAAAGGATTCAATCCAGCCATTATTATGGAAACCTTAAATCATAGCAATCTCACTGTCACAAAACGTTATTTAGGCATTCAACAAGATGATATTAACGATCTCTATGGAAGTTTAGAACTTTAATATTACAAATTATATGAGGTGGAAAGATGATAACCCAAGTAGAACAAAGAAAAGCTGCCAAGAATTTTGCTGAAACATGGAAAGGAATCGGTTATGAAAAGGGAGATAGTGCTCGCTTTTGGATCTCCTTATTACAAGATGTTTATGGAGTTGAAAATCCAACTGATTTTATCCGTTTTGAAGACAGAGTGATGCTAGATCACACAAGTTTTATTGATGGATATATTCCAGCTACCCATGTATTAATTGAACAAAAAAGTATTGATAAAGATTTAGGCAAAGCAATTCGGCAATCAGATGGATCTTTACTCACTCCATTCCAACAAGCCAAACGTTACTCAGCAGAATTACCGTATTCAGAAAGACCACGTTGGATCGTAATTAGTAACTTCAAAAAATTCCATATTTACGACATGGAAAACCCAAGCGGAGAGCCGGAAGTTTTATATTTAAAAGACTTAGAGAATGAGTTTTACCGCTTATCCTTTTTAGTACATCAAGAAGATAAAAATATTAAGAAAATGAAAGAAGTTTCAATCCAAGCAGGTGAATTGGTTGGTATTTTATACGATGCTTTATTAAATGAGTATCAAAATCCAGAAGATGAAGAAACTTTAGAAGACCTAAATACGTTATCTGTTCGTTTAGTATTTTGTTTTTATGCAGAAGATTCAGGACTTTTTGGTCGTGCACGAATGTTTCATGATTATCTAAAAAAACATAAAGGCATTAATTTTAGAACAGCTTTGATTAGACTCTTCCGGGTTCTCAATCAAAAACCAGAAGAAAGAGACCCATACTTGGAAGATGATCTAGCAGCTTTTCCATTTGTAAATGGTGGTTTATTTGAAAAAAGAGAACTAGAAATTCCAAGATTAAATGATGAAATCATCGATATTATATTGAAACAATCCAGTTCAAACTTTGACTGGAGTACAATCAGTCCAACAATCTTTGGAGGTGTATTTGAGAGTACGCTAAACCCTGAGACAAGGCGTTCAGGTGGTATGCATTACACATCAATTGAGAATATACATAAAGTAATTGACCCTCTGTTTATGAGTAAATTGAATGCTGAATTTGAAAAAATTCAATTACTTAAAACACATACTATTCGTAAAAGAAGACTGGAAGAATTTCAAGAAAAACTCGCATCGCTCACATTTTTAGATCCAGCTGCTGGAAGTGGAAACTTTTTAACAGAAACTTATATCTCTTTACGACGTCTTGAAAATGAGATCATTAAGAACCTTTACGGAGATCAAGTTGTGTTGGGGCTAGAAGATGTAGTCAATCCGATTAAAGTATCGATTACTCAGTTTTACGGAATTGAGATCAACGACTTTGCGGTAACAGTGGCAAGAACAGCCCTATGGATTGCTGAATCACAAATGATGCAAGAAACAGAAGATATTATGCATACCAATATTGATTTTTTACCGATAAAAAGTGAAGCAAAAATTATAGAAGGTAACGCCTTAACAATGAATTGGGAAGATGTAATTTATAAAACTAAACTTGATTATATTATGGGTAACCCACCATTTATTGGCACGAAATATCAAGATAAAAATCAGAAGAAAGATGTGCTAGCAATATCTGATAAATTAAAAAAACTAGACTATGTTACGGCTTGGTTTAAAAAAGCTAATGATTATATTATTGGTACAAACATTACTTGTGCTTTTGTTGCAACTAACTCGATAACACATGGAGAGCAAGTCGGTCCTTTATGGGAGTTAATGAACTCACGTATAATATTTGCTCATGAAACTTTCAAATGGAATAGTGAAGCCAGTATAAAAGCTAGTGTACATGTTGTTATTATAGGATTTAGTCATCAACATGAGAAACATAAAAAAATATTGTTTGATTCTTCTGGAAGACCTGATTTTGTTGAAAATATAAATGGATATTTGTTAGATGCTCCAGAAGTCAGTATTAAAAGAAATAGAAATCCTATAAGTGATTCCGTTCAAAAAATGACTAAAGGGAGTCAACCAACTGATGGGGGCAATTTAATTTTAAATGAAAAAGAAAAAAGAAATTTAATTCAAAAGTATCCTCAATTAAAACCATATATTAAAAGATATATGGGAGCAGTAGATTTAATTAATGATAAATATCGATATTGTCTCTGGTTGAAAGAAGCTGATCCACAGGAATTTAGAAGTATTCCAGAAATAAGAGAGCGTTTAAAAGGAGTACAAAAAAGCAGAACTAATAGCACAAAAAAAGCTACACAAAAATGGGCAGATAGACCCTATTTATTTACAGAAGATAGACAACCAGAATCTAATTATCTTGTTCTACCAGTGGTTTCGTCGGAAAACAGAAAGTATATTCCAATAGGATATGTTGATAGTGATGTTATTGCCAATTCAAATGCTCAGATGATTCCCAATGCAAATCTATATACTTTTGGAGTTTTAAATTCAAATGTACACAATGCTTGGATGAGAGCAATCAGTGGAAGAATGAAAAGTGATTATGCTTATTCTGTTACGATAGTTTATAACAATTTTCCTTGGCCTAATTTAATAGAAAAAAAGAAGAAAAAGATTGAATGCACAGCACAATTGATACTTGATGCTAGAGAATTATATCCTAAATCAAGTTTAGCGGATCTATATGATGAACTCACAATGCCACCTGAGTTAAGGAAAGCACATCAAGAAAATGACAGGGCTGTAATGGAAGCTTATGGATTTGATTGGCGAACTATGACCGAATCTAAATGTGTAGCTGAATTAATGAAAATGTATGAAAAGCTAGTTTCTTCTAAATAAACCGATTTGATTATTGCTTTTATTTAAATAGTGGTATGATACGCATAATGACACGCGCATATCATCATTAAAAGTTTGCGAATGGAGGATCTCTATGCAAAACAAAACGTATTCAATTTCAGAACTGTCTAAAGTTTTTAATCAAAACAAGCAAGTCGTTCGACGCCGTATTGACAGCCTTCACATTGAAGCAGTCAATCGAGACACACGTGCTTTTCCGAACGAACCTCTTAAATATGATTTGAATTCGTACGAGAAATTAGCCGATTCTTTTGGTGTTAAGATCGATGAGTCCTTTCAAAAAGATGATACGCAGCAACACGCAAAGATACGCGATGATGATACGCAAAGATACGCACAATATGCGGAAAACAATGCAAATCAAGAGGTTATTATCGAGATTTTAGAACGCGAATTAAAACACTCCAAAGAGAAGCTGACTAGAGCCGAGGAAGAAAAAGAAAAATTATATCAATTATTGGACCAGCAGCAACAATTGAGTTTGAGTGATCGCAATAAAATTAATTCATTAGAATTGGAACTTAATAATTTAAGAAGTCCTCAAATCAGTTCAAATAACGAAAAAGAACCGATCATAGAAGAAAAAACAGACATTGAACAAAAACAGACGACTAAGAAAAAAGGTTTTTTTAATCGTCTATTCAACTTAAAAAAAGATTGAGGGGATAAAATGTCAAATTATATAATCTTCGAGAATTTAGAAAAAAGATTCAAATATATTATGCAACTGGGTAGTGGTGGTACAGGAGAGACAGTGCTGTTATTGGATGAAGATACAAAAACAAACTTTGCTTTTAAAAAATACAGTCCTATACCTAATAACGATTCTCCAGAAACATATGATAGATTCATTGATGAAATAGGTATTTTATTTAGATTAAATCACGAAAATATTGTTAGGATTTATAATTACTATTTATATCCAAAATACATGACCGGGTATATACAAATGGAATATATTGAGGGGGATAATCTAGCCACCTATTTAAATCAAAACCAATCTGCTGACTTAGGTGATTTATTTCTTCAATTTATAGCTGCTTTCGTCTATCTCGAAAACAATGAAATTTTACACAGAGATATTAAGTCAAATAATTTTATTATTACTTCTTTTGGAAAATTAAAAGTGATTGATTTTGGTTTTGGAAAAATTATTGATTCAGAAGAAATTGAAAATAGTATAGTACTGAATTGGCCTGTAACAACTCCAGCTCAAGAAGTTTATCATGGGGTTTATGATCACAGTACCGAAATATATTATTTAGGAGCTATGATCCAAAAAGAAATCAATGCTAACAATATAGAAACATTCAAGTTTCAGAATATATTAGAAAAAATGTGCCAAGCTAACCCTGAAAACAGATTTAAATCCTTTAATGAAATTTCCGAATTTATTAATAAAGATTTGTTGAGTTCGAAAGATTTATTTAGTGATGAACAAAAAAATATCTTTCAAAACTTTATTAATGCAATGAGAGTAAAATTCACTAGTTTTACTGAAGAACCAGATTTTAATGTCGATCGTGCATTTATGGAAGAGCAATTAAAAAGTATTTATAATCAATCACAACTCCATGAATATATTCCGAACTCCCAAAAATTAATGTTTGCTTTTGCCAACTTTTCTAGTCTCAGACACAAATCCCATGTAAAAATTAAAGTATCAACTTTTGAAGAATTTTTAGAATTTTATGAAGAGTTAGATAATAAAAAAAGAGATATAGTTTTCAATAACATCAAAATGGCTTTGAGTGAAATTCCAATAGAACAAGAAATACACTCAGACGATTTACCTTTTTGAGTATTAGTAAAAAACTCGCCCCCTGACGTTAGTCGAAGGGGGCTTTTTTATGCTCTGTTGTCTTTCATGCGCCGAGCCAACGCGGCCGCATGAAAGATCAACCAAACTTTTAGAGCGAAAACGGACAACGTCCAGCGAAAAATGTTTGCTCGGCTGACCAATCAGCCGACGCACTTCTGGCTCTTACAAGGGGACGGTTTCCCCCTTGTCTCGGCTGGAAGCCGAACGGTTTTAGCCTCGCAGAGCACACACCTTACATTCTGTAAGGTATAGTGTGTTATACTTTACATGGAAGTGGTACCGAAAGAGAGGAAGAGCACAATGAGTTATATGGTCGCACGAATGCAAAAAATGAAAGCAGGAAATCTAGTTGGAATTGGAAACCACAACCAGAGAAAAACCGAAAATCACTCGAACAAAGATATTGATGTCGAACGCTCACATTTGAATTACGATTTGGTTGAAGGTCGCACGGAAAATTACAAGACGGATATTC
>CAZONN010000104.1:0-5591 GCA_964581235.1 uncultured Amphibacillus sp. | reverse complement strand
GAGCGTAAATAAAAGCTTGCCGACTGGTGCCTTGGCAAGACGATTCGTAGATGTATCCAATTAAATTCCTCCCTTCAATTATTTTATCACAACTCACAATATAAAGCTGATTAGACACTTGCCTAACCAAAGAAAAAAGCCTTGACGAAAAACTCACCTAAGGCTATTTAACAATTTACAATAATGTCGAGGTGCCATCAATGAAGACCTCAGTTCCTGAAATGTGGCTCGCTGCATCAGAACCAAGGAAATAGACAAGTTCGGCGACTTCTTCAGGCGTTCCCGGCTCGCCTTAAATCCTGCCGTTTACATTTGAAGGAAAATCTAGCGTTGCATGTTTACCCAAGAAAAATCAAAATCGTCAACAATCTGCCAAAATCCTAAGAAGTGAATTCAAACAGCTAGAGATAGAGAAGTTAAATAATAAAACTGTCAATCTTTAAAATTCAAATAAAAGACCGAGTAGCTTGTGTCGCTACTCGGTTTTTGATTAGTTTTTTTCTTGTAAAATGATATCAATTTCATCTTCGGTGAGAGGGGGATTGGTAAAATAACCTTGGATAAAGTCAACACCTAAACTTGAAACTAAATCATATTGATCGTGTCTTTCAATCCCTTCTGCCACAACGGCTAAATTGAGTGAATGCGCCATTTCAATGATCGCTTTTAAAATTGCGACGTTAGCATCGACAGCTGACAAATCATCTATGAATGATTTATCAATCTTTAAAATCTGAAACGGTAAGTGTCTTAACGAAGAAAGCGAAGAATAACCTGTACCAAAATCATCTAATGAGAGCGTAACACCCATATCAATTAGCTCAGTTAAAATTAATTTACCTTGCTCAATATTGTCAATCATCATACTTTCTGTTATCTCAAATGAGATTTGTTTGGGGTCAACACCTGAAATGTCAAAAAAACCCTTTAACTCTTTTGAAAAATTTGGATGACTGACCTGCCTTGATGACAGATTGATAAACATTTTCATTGGGATATCGTGATTTTTTTGCCATTTCTTCATTTTATGAATCGCTTCATATATGACCCATTCTCCAATAGAAATAATCAAACCAGATTCTTCAGCAATCGGGATAAATTTAAGTGGACTCACCCTGCCAAACTCGCGTGAATTCCAACGAAGCAATGCTTCAAGCCCATAAATCTCTTCTGAATCAACATAATAGATCGGTTGGAAATGGAGAGACAATTCATCGTATTCAATCGCATGGCGCAAATGTTCTTCTAATTTAATTCGGCTCGCATTTTGATACTTAATTTGATCATTAAAAGTATAAATACGATTACGACCATCTGACTTGGCACTATACATCGCAATATCAGCGGATACGAGCATTTCATCTGGCTTGCTATTATCAGGATAAATACTGATGCCAGCACTCGCAGAAATCTGATAGTGACGATGTTCATCATAGATTGGTTGATTAATAACTTGAACAATATCACTCGCTAATCGGTAAGGAGCTTGATCATCTTTAATATTTGGCATGATGATCACAAACTCATCGCCACCAAATCGTGCAAAGAAATGATTTTTAGTCAATAGTGGCTTAACACGCTCAGCAACTACTTGTAGAATACGATCACCAATTTTATGACCATAACTATCATTAATGATTTTAAAGCGATCAAGGTCAAACAAAATTAAAGCGATCGATTCATCATTATTTATAGCGAGCTCTATTTCTTTAGCGAGTTGTTCCTCAAAATAAATGCGGTTCGCTAAGCCGGTCAATGTATCGCAAAAAGCAAGTTCCTTTATTTTATTTTGTGCTTTCTTCTTACTCGTCACGTCTTTAACTGAACCAACAGCTGTTATTAATTTACCAGCAATATAAATGAATTGACCAATAATTTGGAGCCACATGATCTGGTTATCAGTGGTGATTATTCGTATTTCAAAGTTTATTTGCTTCGTATTTTTTTGCTCCAAGGCTAAATTTGTTAAGAAGAGTTCACGATCATCTGGGTGTATAAAGTCAACAATTCTATCAAAATCAATTTGTACATAATTATTAGATTGACCGAAGTGTTGGACAATACCACCACGACAAACAACATAATTATCAGAATTTGTGTACTCCCAAATCCCATCATAAATAATTTCTGATACCATTTCGAGTTGATGTGAATACTTATTCATTCGTTCAACAGTTCTTGCCCGTGAATATCCAGCAGAAAAGTAGGTTGCTAATTGGTATGTTGTGTGAAGTGGCAATAATTGAGCCTGAATATCATCGACACCTACAAATCCGAATACCCCAAAGTAATGATCTTCATGAACAATTGGAATGACGATCATTGTGTTGTGATCATTCATAAATGAAGAATTAAACAACAATTCCTTAGGCGGAAAGACGTCCGGATTAACATTTCCATAGAAGGATTGTTCAGTTGGCCGCTCAGTTATAAGATCAAAGGTTTCAAATGTGTTCGTTTTGAATGACTGATTTTCTTTTAAGCCGATCAATCCATTACGGATCGGTGTTTGATTGAGCCAGTTCAGTTGCAACAACTCATCTGTACTATAAAATTGTAATTGTTGACCCAAAATAAAATTTCGCGATATCATATCTGACAAATATTCGATTGCTTCGATCGGATTTGTTAAACCAATCGATTTATCAGCCTGTTCACAACCACAACTGTTTCGAAAGACATGATAGGTATCTAAGTAGGCATTTTGCTTAGGAAGTGTTTGATGCTCGATATAGTGTAAAAAAGCTTCAACGATATAGCGACCAATGTCATCAAAAGCAATGTGAACTGTTGATAAGCTATGTAAATTAGATTGTGCAACAGAAATATCATCAAAACTAATCAAAGCAATATCCTCTGGGACGTTGATCTGATAATTTTTGAACTCACTAATGATTTCAACTGCAATTAAATCGGTACCACAAATCATTCCGTCAATTAATTCACTTGACTGAATAATTTCCTTAACGATTTTGGGAATGTTATTTGGATGGCTATCAAAGTATTCATAGGTATGTTTTGGATCATTATGTTTTTGGAAAGCTTCTAATCGCTCTTTTCCATCGCGATAATTTTTGCTTCCAACATATGCGATATTCCTATGACCGTGATCTTTTAAATGATTGATTGATTCAACGATTAGTTCTTCATTATCAATTAAGATCGAATAGTCGGTTTCAAAAGTGGTGTTGACTCCAATCGTTGGTCTATTAAAACTTTTAATTTTATCGATGTACTCTGGAGTAATTAAATCCATTACAAAAACCCAAAGATCGACATATTCCAAGGCATAAATTTCCTTTGAATTCATACTCGAAGAGATGACGATGATCTTAATGTTCGCCTCATTAGCATAATGAGATAATTTTTTTACAATATTACCGAAATAATAACCATCTAAAGCAGGTGTTAAAAGACCAATAACATACTGTTTATTCATTTCTCATCACCTCTCTATTTTTGGTTTAAATTACCTTGATAACTCGTCTTATTATACCACGGTTTTATGCGTCTATAAAGATAAAGGTTAATAAATAAACGAAAAGTTTTCAGAATTGATAAAAAATTTGAAAGATACTTGTTTTTCCGCTAAAGTATAAGATGAAGGAATGGAGGGATGTAAAATGTCAAAAGATTTACGAATAAAAAGTCATGTATTTGATGGTTCGCAACGTGCACCTAACCGGGCGATGCTAAGAGCTGTTGGTTTAACCGATGAAGGCTTTAAGCAACCGATGATTGGTATTGCAAGTACTTGGAGTGAAGTGACGCCGTGTAATATTCATTTGCATGGATTAGCTGAAAAAGCAAAAAAAGGTGTTAAAGAATCTGGTGGCTTCCCGATGATTTTTAATACGATCACAGTTGCTGACGGAATCTCGATGGGAACAGAAGGGATGCGTTATTCGCTACCAAGTCGTGAAGTGATTGCTGACTCTATTGAGACAGTTGTAGGTGCTGAAAATTTAGATGGTTATGTTGCAATCGGAGGGTGTGATAAAAACATTCCTGGTTGTATGATTGCTATTGCAAGAACTAAAGTCCCAGCTGTCTTCGTTTATGGTGGGACAATTGCTCCTGGTTACCGTAATGGAGAGAAGCTAGATATTGTTTCTGTTTTTGAAGGTGTTGGGAAAAATAACAATGGTGATATTTCAGACGAAGAATTAAAAGGAATTGAATGTGCAGCTTGTCCAGGTGCTGGCTCTTGTGGTGGAATGTACACAGCAAACACAATGGCATCAGCAGTTGAGGCAATGGGTATGAGTTTACCAGGCAGTTCGTCTAACCCAGCAGAATCTAAAGACAAGCATGAGGATGTTGAAGTGGCTGGTAAAGCTGTTTATCACCTATTAGAAAAAGGCATTTATCCAAAAGATATTATGACAAAAGAAGCATTTGAAAATGCTATTACTGTAGTTATGGCATTAGGCGGTTCAACAAATGCAGTCCTTCACTTATTGGCGATCGCTTATTCAATTGATGTTGACTTAACATTAGATGATTTCGATCGTCTACAAAAGAAAGTTCCACATTTAGCTGACCTAAAACCAAGTGGAAAATATGTGATGGAAGATTTATATAAAATCGGTGGTATTCCTGCAGTGATGAAATTATTACTGGAGAACGGATACTTACATGGTGATTGCTTAACAGTCACTGGTAAAACAATTGCAGAAAACTTAGCTGAAGCAGAACCTCTAGCAGAAGGACAAGTCATTATTCGTCCATTCGATAATCCATATCGAGCAGACGGGCCATTAGTTATTCTGAAAGGAAACTTAGCCCCAAGCGGAGCAGTTGCTAAAGTGTCAGGCGTTAAAGTTAAGCGCCATACAGGACCTGCTAGAGTTTTCGATACAGAGAAAGAAGCAACAAAAGCTGTTATGGACAATAAAATTAATAAAGGTGACGTGTTAGTCCTTCGTCAACTCGGTCCAAAAGGTTCACCAGGTATGCCAGAAATGCTCTCTATTTCAGCTATCTTAGTTGGAAAAGGCTTAGGACAAGATGTTGCGCTCTTGACAGACGGTCGATTCTCAGGTGGAACACATGGACTTGTCGTTGGCCACATCGCTCCAGAAGCACAAGATGGCGGTCCAATCGCTATTTTAGAAGAAGGCGATCTCGTGACAATTGACTCTGACACTAAAGAATTGACTGTCGATATTACGGATCAAGAAATCGAACGACGCTTTAAAGACTGGCAAGCACCACCACTGTATCAAAAAGGTGTATTAGGTAAATATGCACATACAGTTTCATGTGCATCAATTGGCGCAGTCACAGATAAATTTACTGATTAATTGATTTTACCGATCAATTACTTATAAACATCAAGCCAGCAGCTGACTTTAAATCAACGCTTTATCATAATTAGATTTACAGAAAACAGTCCTACCAAGATCAAAATTGGAAGGACTGTTTTTTTGTGCTGCAGTTGAGAACAACTCGCCTGAGTCGTGCGCATTTCACTAAAGTTGTCTGTATTTTCCACAACTCGTCTGTAAATTGCCGAGCTCGTGCACAAGATCTTCAATCCAAATAGAAAAGACATGCTCGATTTGATGAGCATGTCTTTCTATATCCCC
>CAZONN010000103.1:0-5625 GCA_964581235.1 uncultured Amphibacillus sp. | reverse complement strand
AATATTTATGATACGATTTTCAAAGGCGTAACATAGTATCCGAATTGAAATGTAGTTAGGGTACCATGTTTTTGAAGCTGGGAGGCGTTAATATGAGTGAACATGAAAATGGGGACAATAAGCCTCAGAAAAGCAATGACATGATCCGCACGTTAGCGTACTTCTCACAGATAGGCGTAACCATGGGAGCAACAGTATTGATTGGTGTCCTATTAGGAAAGTACTTAGACGACCTATTTGGTACGTCACCATGGTTGTTATTAATTTTTTCTTTCTTAGGTGCAGGAGCAGCACTTAAATCTTTATTTAATGCCCCAAAGAATAAATAGTAACGACCAGATAAAGATTATATAAGGAAGAGAGGTATTATGAAACTGTCTGATTTATCAAAAAGAATGATAATTACAATCTTAATCATAGCAACAGTAAGTACGTTAGGTTCAGTAATTTATCACCGCTCTTTAGATTTCCTTCCATTTTTAAATGGAGCCGTCATAGGCTCAGCCGTCAGTATCACAAAAGTTATTCTTCTGGAACACGCCGTCAATAAAGCACTGAAAATGGATCAAAAACCCGCTGGTAACTATGTAACACTCCAGCATGTGTTAAGACTTTTCCTTTCAGGTGCTGCATTTCTTATAGGTGCACTCGTCCCACAAATTAGTTTATGGGGTGTAGTCGCAGGTATTCTAGCCTTCCAGGTAGCTGTTTATAATATTAAATCGGCAGCTAAAATTTAGGTCAGTTGATTATCATGATAGGTGGTGATTAGTCATTGGGATTAGAAATCGATAATATATGGAGCATTAAAATTGCCGGCGAAGAATTTTGGATTACAGAAACAATCGTCAACACCTGGCTGATTATGTTGTTCCTTATAGTAGTCGCAATCATTGTACGCATTAAATTACGCAATTTCAAACGCGTCCCAAGAGGCTTTCAAAATGCAATCGAAGCAATTGTTGAAATATTTGACAATTTCGTTAAGGACACTTTAGGTGAAAAACTTTCTTACATTGCTCCGTGGTTTTTCATGGTGTTTATGTTCTTACTCTGGTCGGCGTTACTCAGTGTCTTTGGATTGAGAGCTCCAACAGCAGATTGGGCAACAACATTTGCTTTTGCCTTTGTTAGTTTAATTTTAATGTTTTACATGGGCTTTAAGCACCGTAAAGGTGAATATTTAAAAACATTCTTTGAGCCACACTTTGTCTTTTTTCCAATGAACATAATTGGAGAATTAGCAAAACCCGTCTCGTTAAGCTTCCGTCTATTCGGAAATATGCTATCGGGGACAATTATTTTAACGCTTTATTATGCATTGACACCGGTGTTTATCCAATTTGGAATCCCGTCATTGTTACACGCATTTTTCGACGTGATCATTGGGGCTTTGCAAACGTACATCTTTGTTATTTTGAGTCTAATGTATGTCAAGACCGCAGCAGATTAATGCTCGTTTACATCCATTAATGACGATAAGAAATAAAAAATAAACAAGTATTGAATTGGAGGAATTAAACATGCAAGATCCATTAGCATTTGTAATCGCAATCGCACATATCGCAGCAGCACTCGCACTATTAAACGGTGTGACAACAACTTTCGGACAGGCAAAAATTGCCGCACAGGCACTGGAATCTATTGCAAGACAACCAGAAGCAGAAGACACGATTCGAACGACAATGTTCGTCGGTTTAGCTTTATCTGAGACATCAGGTATTTATGGTCTTTTAATTGCAATCATCATGCTGTTCGCTAACCCACTTGTGACGATTCTAATTAACTACCTAGGTTAACATAGGTCGATACATGTGACGGAAACAGAGCGAAAGGAGGCTATTTTAATTGCATAGTATGGTATCACTTTTGGCTAAAACTGCTCCTGATGGACGCGTTTTCGGATTAGATTTACAAACTTTATTCAGTGGTAGTCTGCAATTATTTAATGGGATATTATTAGCTGTAGTCCTAAGTTGGTTACTCTATAAACCTGTTAAAGAGTTTTTACGTAAACGTGCCGAACGTATTCAAGATGAGATCGATGCTTCAGAGGCAAGAATGGCTAAGGGCAATGAACTAATCGCAGAGTACGATAAAAAAATCGAAGAAATTGATCAAGAGCGGATCGAGATTCTTGAAGCTGCTCGTCTTGCTGCTGAAGATGAAGGTAAAATCATTTTAGAAGAAGCAAGAAAAGAAGCTCAAGAGGTTAAAAAACGTTCATTGGAGAGTGCTTCTAAAGAAAGAGCTCGTCTTCAAGAGGAATCACGTCTCTATATCATTGAACTTGCTTCAATAATGGCCGAGAAATTTATCTCTCAAAACATAGATAGTGACTCTCAAGATAAAATCTTTGAGGAAACATTAGCTAAGTTGGAGGATACGCAATGGCTAAACTAAACGAACGTTATGCTAATGCACTTTTAGAGTTATCAGAAGAAAACGGTAGCTTGGAAGATGATTTAAACCAAACGATTCTAGTTAGGGATCTGTTTAAAGCCGAAGATAGTCAGGCTTTTTTAACACACCCGAATATTGCCGATTCGGCTAAACGTGAACTTTTCGAAAGTGCGTTTGCAGATAAAATTTCTAAGCATTTAATGGGTTTTTTGTATCTAACGGTTCAAAAAAACCGAGAAACTCTGATTGTGCCAGCACTAACAGAATTTATTAATCGTGCCAATCAACGCTTAGGAAAAATAGAGGCGAGAGTCGTCTCTGCCAAACCACTAAATGAAAACCAAATCAAATCAATCCGCACCTTATTAGCGAAACAAACCAATAAGCAAGTTGAGATAAAACTAGAAATTGATCCTGATGTTATTGGTGGATTTTATATTTTAGTCGACGGAAAAATTTTCGACGGTACGATAAGAACTAAATTAAATGTAATGAAAGATAGACTGAAGAGAGGAGGTTATCAATGATCGTTAATCCTGATGAAATAAGTAAGGTGATTAAAAAGCAAATTGCATCTTACTCAGAAGAGTTAGATTTCGCAGAAGCTGGTACAGTTATTCAAGTTGGTGATGGGATTGCTCGTGTACATGGTTTAAAAAGTGCGATGAGCGGTGAACTTCTTGAATTTGCTAATGGTACTCAAGGGATGGCACTAAACTTAGATGAAGATAGTATTGGTGTTGTTATTATGGGTTCTGATGCAGGTATAAAAGAAGGTGATCCAGTAAGATTAACAGGTAGAATGACTGAAGTTCCAGTTGGTGATGGTATGTTAGGGCGTGTTGTCAACGCACTTGGTGAACCGATTGATGAAAAGGGTCCGATCGCAGCTGATGGGTATCGTCTGATTGAAAGTCCCGCACCAAGCGTAATTGATCGGCGTGAAGTTAATCAACCGTTACAAACGGGTATTAAGGCAATTGATGCATTAGTACCAATTGGAAAAGGTCAGAGGGAATTAATTATTGGTGACCGTGAGACAGGTAAGACTGCTTTAGGAATTGATACAATTATTAATCAAAAAGGTAAAGATGTTCATTGTGTCTATGTAGCAATTGGGCAAAAGGCATCAACAATGGCTCGAATCATAAAAGTGTTAAACGAAACGGGTGCGATGGAGTATACCACTGTTGTTGTTGCAACGGCTAGTGAGTCTGCATCGCTACAATATATTGCACCTTATTCTGGGTGTGCAATTGCAGAAGAGTGGATGCATAAAGGTAAAGATGTTTTGATCGTGTATGATGACTTATCGAAACACGCAGTTTCATATCGTGCGATTAGTTTACTATTACGTCGTCCACCAGGTCGTGAAGCTTATCCAGGAGACGTTTTCTACTTGCACTCAAGATTGTTAGAACGTGCTGCAAGTATGAGTGAAGCCAATGGTGGCGGAACCTTAACCGCTTTGCCAATTGTAGAGACTCAAGAAGGTGATATCTCCGCTTATATTCCAACGAACATTATTTCGATTACAGATGGACAGATTTTCTTAGAGTCAGATCTATTTAACGATGGTATTCGTCCAGCAATCAACCCCGGATTCTCTGTATCCCGTGTTGGGGGTGCGGCTCAGATTCCGGTTATGAAGAAATTAGCTGGTCCATTAAGAATAGAGTTTGCTCAGTATAAAGAATTAGCAGCTTTCTCACAGTTTGGTTCAGATTTAAACCAAGATACATTAGAGCGTCTAAACCAGGGAGAGCGCATTACAGAAGTCCTTAAGCAACCACAGTACAAACCAATGGATATAGAAGATCAAGTCTTAATCCTCTATGCTTTAAGCAACAAACATTTAAGTGATATTGCAGTTGAACGTATACTAAAATTCCAAAAAGACTTTATCAATTATGTGAATAATAATGCCGCTCATATTATGGAAGAAATCCGAACTACTGGGGAAATTTCTAATGAGTTAGCAAAAGAAATCGATAAAGCAATTGCGGAAACGAAGAAACAGTATAATTACAACTAAGGAGGTACCAATGTGACTTCGATGAGAGATATTAAGCAAAGAATCGAAAACGTTCGTTCTACTGAACAAATTATTAGAGCGATGGATATGGTCGCCTCCACGAAGTTGCAAAAAGCTAGAAGACAATTGGAAGGTGTCCGACCTATTTACAGGGAGTTAAAGCGTGCTGTTGAAGAAGTAGGTAATAGAGAAGAAGCGGAAACACATCAGTTTTACCAAGAGCGTAAAGTTAAAAATTCGTTGTATATTGTACTAACGAGTGATCGCGGACTTTCTGGTAGCTATAACACAAATATTTCAGCACATGCGCTGAAGCATATGAATGCAGGTAAAAACGAAAAGCTTCTTGTAGTAGGTTCTAAAGGTAATGAATATTTTAAGAAGCGAAATAAGAATATTATTCGTAAAATCACTGATATTTTAGATTCACAAGTATATTACGGAACTGAAAGTCTAGGAAAGTGGTTGACGGATCTTTATTTGTCAGGTGAAGTGGATGAAGTATTTATTGTATATACGCGTTTTGACAACGTTTTGAATTATGTTCCAAAAGTTGAAAGACTGCTTCCAGTAGCTACTGGAGTGGATCATGAACAAGTTAATTATAGCAATGAAAAGAAATATGAACCGGATATAGATACATTTATTGATCATGCAATTCCTTTGTATTTGCATATGAGCTTGTTCAGAGCTTTTTCTGAAGCGCACACGAGTGAGAATGCTGCTCGAATGATTAATATGGATGCTGCTGGTAAGAATGCATCAGATCTCATCAAAGACTTAACGAGTATGTATAACCGTAAACGCCAAGCAGCGATCACACAAGAAATAAGTGAGATTGTCGGTAGTGCAAATTTTCTTAGTAAATAAGTGAGTAAATTTCATAATGATAATTATTTAATTTAGAACACGTAAAAAAATAGTATGAAAGTAATCAGATATACTATTGAACAATTATAATCTAGTGATTGGAGCGACGGGTGGCGACTCCAGCGGGAATAGCGCGAGTCCGAAAATCCTTATTGCGACACGACAGTGGAGCAATAAAAGTTGAGGCCGTGCCCGCGGAACGCGTCCACCCAGAGCGAAAATCACGGGTCTATACTTAAATATTCGTGTTTTCCATTAATTGTTATGAAATTGGCTCGAGTAAAGGTGGCATACATGGAAGTTAAAAATAAAGGTAA
>CAZONN010000102.1:0-5633 GCA_964581235.1 uncultured Amphibacillus sp. | reverse complement strand
TTAATGGATATTCAAACAGGCGTAAGTACACGAAAGCAATATAAATTAATTTCATTTCAAGTACACTATGATTCAACCCACTCCCCTACCGCCACTGTAAAAATTGAAACACCAGATCAAGAAGTCATTGTTGGTGAAAAAAGTGGTGCTGGAAGTGTTGAAGCTTTATATAATACAATTGAATCACTAATTGCAGAATCCGTTCAATTAACAGATTTCACATTAAGTTCAGTCGGTAAAGGTAAGGATGCCCTAGCCGAAGCTCATATTTATTTAAATGTTGATGATCAACCCGTTAGCGGGCGTGGCACATCTCAAGACGTACTCGAAGCAGCCGCATACGCTTTCTTAAACGCCGTTAATCGTGCATTTATTAAAGTACAGGTTGATTGAGGAGGAAAAAGGATGAAAAAACATATTGTCTTATTACCAGGTGACGGAATTGGACCAGAAATTTTATCAAGCACTGTGACCATTTTAGATGCTGTTGCCGAAAAATTTAATCATCAATTTAGTTATGAAGAACAACTTATCGGTGGGGCAGCACTCGATCAAGCAAATGACCCACTCCCAGAACAAACCCTAGTCGCTGCTAAGAAAGCCGATGCGATTCTTCTCGGTGCTGTTGGAGGACCTAAATGGGACCATAACCCATCCGACCTCCGCCCTGAACGCGGTTTATTAGGACTGCGTAAAGCATTAGACTTATATGCGAACCTAAGACCTGTCAAAGGATTTGAAAAATTACTCCACGCATCTCCGCTAAAAGAAGAAATTATTAAAGGTAGTGATCTTTTAATCGTCAGAGAGCTAACAGGTGGTCTCTACTTTGGCCGACCTAGTGAACGACGCAATAACGGTCAAGATGTTGTCGACACACTTGCATATTCACGCTCTGAAATTGAACGAATTGTTAAAAAAGGCTTTGAAAGTGCTCAATTACGAAGCAAAAAATTAACGTCTGTTGACAAAGCTAATGTATTAGAATCAAGTAAGCTCTGGCGAGAGATTGTTGAAGAGCAACGCGAAAACTATCCAGATGTTGATGTAGAGCATGGATTAGTCGACGCAACAGCAATGAAATTAATTACTCATCCAAATGAATTTGACGTCATTGTGACTGATAATATGTTTGGTGATATCCTAAGTGATGAAGCATCTGTTTTAACTGGCTCACTTGGGATGCTACCTTCTGCAAGTTTAGCTGAAAGTGGTGTTGGTCTTTATGAACCTGCTCATGGATCTGCCCCAGATATTGCAGGCCAAAATATTGCTAACCCAATTGCAATGATTTTATCAAGTGCAATGATGCTCCGTTATTCCTTTGAGATGAATGAAGAGGCAGAACTTATTGAGACAGCTGTTGAAGCTTGTATTAACCAAGGTCTACACACAGCTGATCTCCAAGTTGAAAATGGTACGAAGGTGTCAACTTCAGAAATGACGGAAGCAATCATTAAGTATATTACAACTACGAAGTGACAAGGAGTGAATTAAATTGACAAAACCAAAAACGATTATCGAAAAAATTTGGGACAAAAATGTTGTTCATGAAGAAGAAGGTAATCGAGCCATTTTGTATATTGATTTGCATTTAGTTCATGAAGTTACCTCTCCACAAGCTTTTGAAGGCTTACGGATGAATAATCGAAAAGTTAGACAACCAAATCGAACTTTTGCAACAATGGACCACAATGTCCCGACAAAAGATATAACAAACATTAAAGATGAAATATCAAAAATACAAATGGAAACGTTGAGAAAAAACTGTGAAGAGTTTAATATTCCTTTAGCAGGGATGGGCCACAAACATCAAGGTATTGTCCACGTTATCGGGCCTGAGTTAGGTTTAACCCAACCTGGTAAAACAATCGTCTGTGGTGATAGTCATACATCGACACACGGAGCCTTTGGTGCCCTGGCCTTTGGAATTGGTACGAGTGAAGTTGAGCATGTCTTAGCTACTCAAACCGTTTGGCAAGCAAAACCGAAAACTCTAAATGTGCAATTTGATGGCAAATTAGGCGATGGTGTTACAGCGAAAGACTTAATATTAGCACTAATTGGTCGCCACGGCATTGGCTTCGGTTCAGGTTATGTCATTGAGTATACAGGAGAAGCGATTAGAAACCTATCAATGGAAGGCCGTATGACCATTTGTAATATGTCGATTGAAGGTGGTGCAAGAGCTGGATTAGTTAGCCCAGACCAAACGACAATTGATTATATTGAGGGTCGTGAATTTGCACCTAAAGGTGAAGCATTTGAACAAGCAAAACAAGAATGGCTTGCACTTGCTTCGGATGAAGATGCTGAATATGATAAAACAATTATCATTAACGCAAGTGAAATTGAACCACAAGTATCTTGGGGAACAAACCCAGGTCAAACACTTTCAATCAATGACTTAATTCCGAACCCAGATAACGCAAAAACAGAAAATGATAAGAATGAAATTAAGCATGCACTTGAGTATATGGGATTACAGGCTGATACACCAATTAATACAATTCCTATTGACCATGTGTTCATTGGCTCATGTACTAATTCAAGGTTAGCCGATCTAGAACAAGCTGCTAGCATCATCAAAGGACGTAAAGTAAATCCAAACGTCAAAGCCGTTGTTGTTCCCGGATCACGATCAGTCAAGATAGCTGCTGAAAAACAAGGACTTGATCAGGTATTCCTTGAAGCAGGTTTTGAATGGCGAGAACCAGGTTGTAGTAGTTGCCTTGGTATGAATGACGATATCATTCCAGCCGGTGAAAGATGTGCATCAACATCAAACCGTAACTTCGAAGGCAGACAAGGTAATGACGCAAGAACGCACTTAGTTAGCCCAGAAATGGCAACTGCAGCTGCAATTGCTGGACACTTTGTTGATGTAAGAACATTTGCATAAGGAGGATAAAACATGGAGGCATTTATACAACACACTGGTCTTGTTTATCCATTAAACCGTACCAATGTAGATACAGATCAAATTATTCCAAAGCAATTTTTGAAGAGAATCTCACGTCAAGGATTTGGTCAATATTTATTTTATAACTGGCGCTTTGATAAAAAAGATCGACCGAGAGAGGATTTTTCACTTAATTTCCCTAAATACAAAGGGGCCAGCATTTTAGTCAGTGGTGAAAACTTCGGAAGCGGTTCGTCTCGTGAGCATGCACCTTGGGCTTTACAGGATTATGGTTTTAAAGCAATTATCGCCCCAAGCTTTGCAGATATTTTCTCTAATAACTGTACGAAAAATGGACTTTTACCCGTTGTTTTAACTGAAGCCGAGGTCAAGCAACTAATCGATAATGCTGAATCCGAAAGCTATGAACTTACAGTTGATCTAGAAAACTTAAAAGTTTATGATAACAAAGGATTTGAAACAAACTTTACAATCGATGAATATTCCCGCTCAATGCTTTTAAATGGTTGGGACGAAATCGCAGTCACATTAACACATGAAGATAAAATCACGGAATTCGAAAAAAATCATGTTGTTTACTAATTTAAAACGCCTCAGTAAGGAAGTTAGTTCCCTAGACTGAGGCGTTTATTTTTATTTAATTCAAAAACTTAACACAGACCACTTCTGGTGCTTTCACGTTCGCTTGTTTTAACGTTAGCTTTCCTGATGTTTCATTGCGTTCAAAAACAGTTAGACTACCTGATTTTTGATTCGAAGCAATTAAATGCTGCTCATCTAGTGATAAAACAAAATCACGTGGCCAGTCCCCTTCTGTTTCAGTCCACTCAACAAACTCAAGCTCATTTGTGTTTTGATCAACTTTAAAAATTGCGATGCTGTTGTGCCCTCTATTTCCAACATAAACAAATTTGCCATCACTTGAAATATGGATTGCACTACCATCATTTACTTCTTTAAATGTGTCAGGAATTGTTTTTAATTGTTGTAATTGTGTAAACTCACCTGTATCTTGATCGTATTTTAATGTAAGTACCTCCGATGACAACTCAGTCATTACATAAGCATACTTGCCATTTGGTGCAAATGTCAGATGTCGTGGACCACTTCCTGCTGGCGTTTCGAACACTTGTTTCTTTGTTAAATTACCCTGTTGGTCAATCGCATAAGTAGTGATCTCATCACTGCCTAAATCAACAGCAACAACGAACTTTTCATCTGGTGAAAAATTTGCATAATGCATATGTGGTTTATCTTGACGCTCATGAGGACCAGAACCTTCATGGTTTGCAATATCAGCGATAGCCTTCAAGGAACCATCTGAATTTGTTAAATACGAAATAATTTGCTTTGTATGGTAATTAGCGGTCACAACGATCGAATTATCTTTATTAACACTGACATGACACGGTGGCGATCCCGCTTCAGAAAGGCTATTTAATTTCGTTAATGCCCCAGTTTCTTCGTTAATTGAAAAGGCTGCAATTCCACCTCGCTCTCCCTCTTGTGAAACGGCATACAAATTTTTGTTATTAGAAGAGACTGTAACATATGTCGGGTTATCTAGCTCTGCTACAGGAGTTACATCAACAATTTCAGACTGCTCACTGTCAAAATTAAAACGATAAACACCCTTGCTCTCCTCTTTTGTGTACGAACCTAGGTAGCCTGTAAATAAATTCGTCATTTTATCTGCTCCTTCTGCTCTTTTTCTATTCTTAGTATAGCAAATATGTGATTCATTCACTATCGTTACGCAATCAATTTAAAATATTCTGTTAAATCATTATACTACAGACAATATAAAAATCGATTTAGCAACTCAGATAAGCCGCTAAACCGATTATTTGTTAAAATACTTATTGATTTTTCAACATATTTGTTACTTGTTCCATTGGATTTTTGTTCCCATTTCGACGCATGCTATAAAAAGTTGCAGCGCCTACACCAATTGAAGCCAGAATCGGGATAATCATATTCCCTTTCATATTCATCATTTAACACCTCCCACCAATAGCTTGCCCTTAATCTTTGCTCGCTATCGGTAGTAAAAAATGCTAATTTACCACTTCAAATTCATCCTTTAATAACTTGCGTGCCCGATGTAATCGTGTTTTAACAGCTGAAAGTGAAATATTTAACTGATCGGCAATATCTTGATCCTTTCCATCAGTATCAATTTTGATTTTTAAAACAGCTTGCATATTTTTAGGTAGAGTTTCAATTCTCTCAAAGATTTCAGCCCGTTCAAAATGCCAATTTAGTTGATACTCAACGTCATTTTTTGGACACTGAAGCAGTTGCCCTGATTCTGCACCCTCTTCAACTGATACCGTCTCATATCTTTTATCTTTGCGGTAATAATCAATTGCAGTTCGAATGACAATTGTTCGTAACCAAGCACGACACTTTGACTTTTCAATTAAATGACCGTAATTTTTATATGCTTTAATATACGCCTCTTGGACAACATCTTCTGCACTATAATGATTACGCACAACCCCTATTGCTACGCGGTACATTTCATTATAGTGCTCATGATAGTAATCAGTAAAATCTAAATTTATCTCTTCAATCGTCTCATACATAACCGCGCTACCTCTCTTAATATATTTGTTCTAATATTTCAGCAGGCAGATTCTTTTTATTGATAAAATAAATATCAGGTCCAACCATTCCTTTAAAATAAAAAGCCATACCATAATCCTCA
>CAZONN010000101.1:0-5649 GCA_964581235.1 uncultured Amphibacillus sp. | reverse complement strand
CAAGTTCAGCAAATTGCTCTCAAGTTACGCGAATTGCTCTCAAGTTCAGCAAATTACTCTCAAGTTCAGCGATTTGCAGGCGAGTTCCTCAATAAAAAACTCCCCCACTATAAATTCTGTGAGAGAGCTTTTTCGATTATTGGATTGCGAACATGATTTCGGCTTCGCAGGCGATTTCGCCGTCGACGGTTGCTTTGGCGCGGCCTTTTCCGATTGGGCCTTTGATGCGGGTGATTTCGACTTCGAGAGTGAGGACGTCGCCTGGTCGGACTTGGCGTCTGAAGCGTGCTTTGTCGATGCCGGCGAGGAAGCCGATTTTTCCTTTGTTTTCTTCTTTGGCTAAAATTGAGACGGCGCCAGTTTGTGCGAGCGCTTCTAAGATTAACACGCCTGGCATGACAGGATAATCTGGGAAGTGGCCTTGGAAAAATGGTTCGTTGATCGTGACGTTTTTCTTGCCGACAATCCGGTTTTCTTCAACTTCAGTAATTTGATCGACTAATAAAAATGGGTAGCGATGTGGAATGATCGCTTTAATTTCTTCTATGTTTAACATCGTTCGTTCGCTCCTTTAGTACCTGGTATTTATTTGGTGAAAATTCTGTCTACTCCATCCGGTAAAAAAGCAGGTTAACCGGATTTTCGATTAAACTGCTTAAATTCTTTTTTATGAAAAATTCTCCAACGTGATGTCTGTTATTCGACTCCATTAATGATATCGAGCACTCTTTTCCAGAAGTCAAAAGTGAGCACTTCCAGGGGATCGGTGCCATCGCCGAGCATTGTGTAGCCGACGACCATACCTAATATGAGTGCAAAAACAGCTAGCAAGAAAATTACAATCAAGCGAAGCCAAATCGGAAAAATACGGCGAATTGGGGCTTTCGTTCGCTGTCGTTTTTGCTTTTTCTTCTCGTGCCGAGTGATGCGTTTTTGTTTTTTCGCTTGAGTTTGTTTTTCTTGGTCAATGACATTGGTACTTTGCATAGGTAGAGCTCCTTAGCGTAGTTGATTAATCAACCCGCGCATTTGATCGTGCATTGTGATTGTTCGTGCGTTGTATTGGTAAGCACGTTGTGTTTGTAATAGTTCTGCCATTTGTGTGGCGAGATCGACGTTTGATTGTTCGAGTGTTCCACTTTGGATCTCGTTATCATATTGGTCGACTGCCGTAACAATATCTTCTGCGACATATGTTGTATCAGTTAGGTCTGGTAATCGGAAGAGGTTTTTGCCTGCCGCTTCTAAAAATTGCGGACGAACCGCTTCAACAAGCGCAAGACCGTCTTCGACAAATTCTGTTCCGCCACGAAGCGTAACGATTTGTCCGATTTCGTTAATTCGAATGTCTTCCATATTATCATCAAAAATGATCGCACCGCCGGTTTGGCCAATGACTGGGTGACCGTCACTTGTCGATAACATGACTTGTCCACCATCTGTTGGTTGTAAGTACAGCGTTCCATCACGTGTATAACGTGTTTCGGTGTTGCCATTTTCGGTCACTTCTATTTGTAGTAAATGATTATCGCGTAATAATGCAAGATCTAAACCGCGTCCTGTCACATTTAACGAACCTGTTGCTAGATTGATATTCGTATGACCAACTCGTGCACCTGAACCGAGGCGAATGCCGTGTGGCGTTTGTCTGCCTGGCGCATTGGCGGCTTGATCTCTAAGGTTATCAATATTTTGATAGATCAGTGATGAAAAATTGGCTGACTGCGCTTTGTAACCGCTCGTATTCAGGTTTGCAACGTTATGACCAATTAAATCTAATTTATTTTGTAGCTGTCCCATTGTAACAGCAGCTTGAACATTCATTCGATTCATCTGATCACGCCCCTTATGTTAGTCGCCCAATTTGATTAACCGCAATATCCATCGATTGATCATAACCTTGGAGTATTTTTTGATTCACTTCAAACGTACGATATGCTTGCATCATGTCGGTCATCGTTCGGACGAGGTCAACGTTTGAGCTTTCTAAATAACGTTGCTGAACAGCAAATGATACCCCTGCCATTCCACGCGCGTCAACCGCTTCGCCTGCACCTTCTGTAAAGGTAAATAAATCATGATCATCTTTAATAAGATCATTGACATTCTCTGTGTAAACAATATTTAATGGAATCACCGCTCCAGCAAGTTCAAGTTCACCTTCATTTGTAACAGTGAAAACTTGTCCATCTGTGAAAATCGGTTCTCCAGCTTGATTCAAAGCATAGTAACCTTGATTCGTTGTCAGGTAACCTTCACCATCGATGGTGAAATTCCCATTTCGAGTGTAGCGCACATCACCGTCTCCGTTCTGAACGGCAAAAAATAATCCACCTGTTTCATCTGGTAACGCAACGTTGATCAAAGCCATATCCGTTGTCATGCCGGTTTCTTGTATCCCACCTTGTTGGTGATCGGCAATTGTTTCTTGGACATATACGCCTGTATTCAGCGAGCCAATTGCTTGCTGAGTCGGCACCGAAAATGCTCGCGTTGTTGGAATGGTCTCTTTACCCATTCGCTTAATCAGTAGTTCTGGGAATGCCCGAACTGCTGCATGATCCTGTTTAAAGCCAGGTGTTTGTGCGTTTGCCAAGTTGTTCGATAATACTTCCTGACGACGTTGTTGCGCCTTCATCCCGCTTGCCGCTGTATAAAATCCTCTTAACAAGATACCTCTCCCCTTTCATGACAAATAAACATTACCTTTATATTAGCATAAATCCTGCAATATTGGGCAATTTCAATGATTTTTTATCAAAAATTGTGGCATTTTTGGCTGAGAAAATTAGATAATTGATTTTCTTTCGATTTTGTCGATATTTTCTAACATCATGCCTGTTCCTTTTGCGACGCAGTGCATCGGTTCTTCAGCTAAGAAGACTGGGACTTTGAGTTCTTCAGCTAGTAGTTGGTCGATGCCGTGAATGAGTGCGCCACCGCCTGTTAGAATCACGCCGCGATCAATGATATCGGCTGATAGTTCTGGTGGTGTTTTTTCCAAGACATTTTTGGCTGCTTGGACGATAACACCGACTGATTCGCGTAGTGCTTTTTCGATTTCGGCTGATCCGATGGTGATTGTTCTTGGTAGGCCTGAGACCATGTCACGGCCGCGGATATCGATTTCTTCGTTGCGTCCGTTTGGAAAAACAGTTGCGACGTGGACTTTAATATCTTCGGATGTGCGTTCACCGATTAGTAATTTGTACTGGCGTTTAACGTAGTTTAGGATTTCAGTATCAAATTTGTCACCGGCCATTTTGATCGATTGAGCGGTAACGATGTCGCCCATTGAGAGGACGGCAACATCTGTTGTTCCTCCGCCAATGTCAACGACCATATTTCCGCTCGGTTGGAAAATATCCATTCCTGCACCGATGGCGGCAACTTTAGGTTCTTCTTCTAAGTAAATCTTCTTACCGCCTGCTTTTTCTGCGGCTTCTTTAATCGCTTTTTGTTCAACTTTTGTAATATTAGTTGGGCAGCAAATAAGCATGCGTGGTTTTGAGAACATGCCTTTTACTTTAATTTTATTAATAAAATATTTTAGCATTGCTTCAGTTACGTCAAAATCAGCGATAACACCATCTCTAAGTGGGCGAATCGCTTCAATATTTCCTGGCGTTCGACCGACCATTCTGTGGGCTTCTTCTCCAACTTCTAATACGCGGCCTGTCGTCCTGTCCATCGCGACAACTGAGGGTTCATTTAATACGACACCTTTTCCTTTTACGTGAATCAAAACATTCGCTGTACCTAAGTCTATTCCAATATCTCTTGCAAACATGTGTACGATCCTCCCTATGTAAGTATCTTCCGATATATTCTTATGCTTCTAATAATATATAATAGCATATATAGGTAAGTAAAGATAAACTATTTTGATTAGATTATGTCAAATTTCAAAATTCATTTATTGTTTTTGAAAATAGTTTGGGTGATATTTTTTTGAGTGATCATTGCGCGTTCGTTTTCTAGGGAGGATCAGGGTTGTTGCTTAGGTACGTGTCGATTGTTCTAGGTACTTGCGTTTTGTTGCTTCACCGCCTCTTAAGTGGCGAATCGATTTGTGGTATTCGAGTATTTTTTTCACTTCTTTGGCAAGTGAACTGTTTGAGTAAAATAGTCGGTTAAATTGATCGTAGATTTTGGAGAAAATTAAAAGTCGAACTCGGGAATTGAGTTCGACCTTAGTTGGTGCTGCTTAAAAAATTTCTCCGTGCTTTGGGTCGCTAAAAATCTCCCCATGTTCCGGATCACTGGTAGCCTCGACAGAAGGTGTTAAATCTAGTTGTGTGATTGACAACCCAGCAACAATCATGACTGTTAAAGTAACTTTAGTAACTTTAGTTACTTTACCCACCATGTTTGTCACCTCCTTTGTTTTGTATGAATCAACTGAAGCTACAGCTTTTGCAATGCTGTTAGTGGTAGCCGTGCAAAGAAATGATCGCTACGGTGCTCTAAGAATTCATTATACGATTGGAGTAGGATGCGACGATCTTGGTAAGCACGCCCGATATAATATTTAGTGAATGGCGTATCTTCAGTTACTTCCGATAATATACGTTGTGCTGTTTTAAAATCTCCTCGTGCGATTTCCAGGTGCGCTCGCTCACTTTTGTTCGGCGTTTCGATTTGACCCGGCCGATTAAAATGCGCATAAATAAATGGTTTATTCGAATTTTGGACTGCGGTAATTAAGCGCGGAAGATTATTTTTTTCCGCCAGCCGAATTGTTTCATCTAAATGATAATTTGCTAACTCAAAATCTTCGAAAATATATGACAAGCTCATGTTGATGTGTAAATTTGCCAAATAACGAATGTTCGTCGTGTTGGCCAATGACTCAAAGCCATACTTGCGCGCCAAGACCATTTCATTCCGTTTCCAATAGTGGTGGAATAAAACGATGTTTAGCCGTTGCTTGAGTAGTGGTGTTAAAATTTGATCGTTCACTTGGCTCAGGAGATCCGTTAGCTTTTCCAAGCGATTGGCTAACATGTTGTATTCGAAGATATCGAAGTAGAGCGAAATCTCTAAAAAGAGCTTCATACACTTTAGTGTTGGATCATCCGTCCGAAAATCTTGTGCCAAGTCGAGTAGCTTTGTTTTTGACAGCGTCCGTTTTTGCTTCATACTCATCAAGTTATACAAATAAGCCCACTCCCGATTTTTCTTCCGACGACTCTGCTTGTTCGTTTCTAACAATTGTCCGAATGCTTCGTTGTAACCATTCACCAATAAAAACTCGAGTCCTACGCACTGTGAGTATGGATCCTTCGTGTTGAGAAAAAATGCTTTTAATTTTTCAGGGTGCACTTCAACATCGTCACGCTTTTTTAGCCAACTCAAATAATGGTCAGCATCTTTAAAGTCTGCTTTTCCATATTTACCTGACATTGAATTCCCTTCCCTTCATTTGTCTATTTTTTTATATAAACCCATTATTACATATTATCATTTTTTTACAAGTCACTTTTGTAAAAATATTTAACTAACCGCTTCGACTTGACAAAACGTTCGATATTTCGCCTAATTGTCCGTTCAAAACTAAAATAAAAAATCCAGCACTTAATTATAAGTACTGGATTTTCAGAGATCAAGTTTGTGGACTCGGGCGACTTGATTCAATATCCTGCTCTT
>CAZONN010000100.1:0-5686 GCA_964581235.1 uncultured Amphibacillus sp. | reverse complement strand
TGTTGAAAAACCATTCCAATTTTCTCTCTTGCCTTTGTTACGTTAGCTTTTGGTGCTGTTAATTCATAATCATTAACAAATATTCTACCTTCAGTCGGCTGCTCAAGTAAATTGACACAACGTAATAACGTTGATTTTCCTGATCCAGATGGGCCAATAATTGAAACGACTTCTCCCTTTTTAATTTCAAGATTTATATTTTGCAAAACTTCATTTTTACCAAAGCTTTTAGCTAAATGTTCAATTTTAATCACTTCGTTTTAACCTCCGTTCTAAACGCTTTCCGATTAAAGTTAAAATCATAACCATCGAATAATATAACAACCCTACAAATAAATAGGGTTCAAAATATTTATAAGTACCTGCAGAAACAACTGAAGCACGGCGCATTAAATCCAAATAACCAATTGTAGAAACAATCGCAGATTCCTTTGTCAACGTAATAAATTCATTCATTAATGCAGGTAAAATATTTTTAAGTGCTTGCGGTAAAATAATATCGATCATCCGCTTGCGATATGAAACGCCCAATGCCATCGATGCTTCCGTTTGTCCAACATCAACGGCTTCAATCCCGGCTCTAATAATCTCAGACACATAAGCTGCAGAGTTTAAACCAAATGCTAAGATAGCAGATGTAAATGCAGATATATCCGTGCCAAATAATTGTGGTGTTGCATTATAAATAATCATTAATTGTAAAATCAATGGTGTTCCCCTAAATATAGACGTGTATCCGTCCGCAAACCACTTCAACGGCTTAACATTGCTAATTTTAAATAATGCCAAAATAGTCCCTAAAATAAAGCCGAATAAGATTGAGACACTTACAAATTTTAATGTTACCCATATTCCTTCTAGCATAAAAGGAATATAAGGCACGATTTGGCTAAAGTCCAAATTCATGCCCTACACCTCATTTCCTAATGAAATTATTTTACTCAGATAGCCATTCTGCTTCCCACTCAGCCAATTTACCCGTTTCAATTGCCTGCTCTAGAATCGCATCAACTTTTTCGACAAGGTCACTTCCTTTAGGAAACGCAACTGCCATACCTGGAGTCGTACCAGATGTGTCATCAAAACCAGCTAAATCTTGATCTGCAATAAAACCAAGTGCAACTTCTTTATCTAAGTAAACAGCATCAAGTCTATTTGTCAATAGTTCTTGAATTAAGCTTTGGGCATCATCTAATGTTTTAACTTCAAAATCGTAATCTGCTTGTAGAGCTGCGGCACCTTCTTGTTGAATTGAGCCTAACTGAACACCTACTGTTGTGCCGTTAAGGTCATCAAGTGAAGTTAATTCAGCATCTTTCAACGTAACAAACATTTCACCAGAGCGGTGATACTCAATTGAAAAATCAACGTTTTTACGGCGGTCTTCATCTGCAGACATACCTGAGATCACCATGTCAATTCGTTCTGCCTGTAAGGCACCAATTAGCCCATCAAAGTTCATATCACGAATCTCTAATTCCATTCCTAATTCGTCGGCAATATAGTTAGCAATTTCAATATCAAATCCAACAATATCACCTTGAGGATTACGTGATTCAAACGGTGGATAGTCAGCTGATGTAGCCATAACTAGTATATCCGAATCCTCATTCGTTTCTACTTCATTTTCACTTGCATCGTCGTTCTTTGGTTCTTCATTACTACTTGTTCCACATCCTGCTAAAACAAGAACAAACATTGTCATTAAAGTCATTAGTAATAAATAATTTTTCTTCATTTTCAAGATCCCCTTCAAATTGTAGTGTATATTTATTCATTATCATGAATTTTATCAGACTTTTATAAATTTGGGAAGGGGTTATCTGAATAAATATTAATTTTATTGTAAAAAAACGATCTTTTTATGAATATTAATGAATTATAGTAAGCCAACCATTTTTAATCCGTGCAAAATGCCATCTTGATCAACATCTTTAGTGACATATTTGGCTACTTTTTTGGCTTCAGGTACAGCATTCCCCATTGCAACACTATTTTTTACTGATTTAAGCATTTCAACATCATTTAAGCCGTCTCCAAATGCATAAACATTCTCAGAATCAATATTTAACGCTTTTACAGCAGCTTCGATGCCTTTCGCTTTTGAACCATCCTTTGGTATAACATCAACAGAAAGTGGGTGCCAGCGAATAAATTCAAATTCAGGATATTTCTTTCGATAATACTGCTCATTCTCTTCTTCAATAAAAAACAGTGTTTGATAGAGTTTTTGAGCTTGATTAAATTTCGAATTAAAGCTTGGTGCCACATCTAATTTTAATGTCGCCAAACTATCATTAATAAATGGATGCTTTTCAACATTTGAATGCATTGCTTCTGCGGTCATTAAAACTGCCGGATGATCCTTTTGTAATCCCTCTGTCGTTAATTCAAGAAGCTTCTCTTCGTGTAAAGGATTAGTAAAAACAATCTCACCATCTATAACAACATAAGAACCATTAAAACTGACAAATGAATTAATATTTAATTCATCTCTTAGCGGAACATACATGAATGGCCCACGACCCGTTGCAATTGCAGTAATATGACCTGCTGCTTGTAATTGCGCAATTGCTTTTTTCGTAGATTGCGGTAAGTTTTTATCATGATCTAGCAGTGTCCCGTCGATATCAAAAAATATTAGTGCTTGATTGCTCATCGATTGATCCCATAGCCTTCTCTATTTAGTCGGACTTAGTATAGCATAATTCATTTATTTATACTGTTCATACAACTTAAAACTAACAGGCCTGATTACTTCTTGAGGAACGATTATACAGATGAGAGGAGGTGATCAATGTGGCACAAGCAACGATGATTCAATCAAGACTACAACTGTATTTTGAACAAGGCATTGATGAAGAGACTGGAGACATTATCACGAAGACAAAATCATTTAATAACGTTAAAACAACTGCAACACCAGAACAGTTATTAGATGTAGCGGACACACTAGCTAGCTTACAGCAACACCCATTGTACGAAGTTCGACGTAATGATGTTGCACTATTAACAGCAATTTAAATGACCAGGAACTCTTGCTAGGAGGTGAATGTTTTGAAAACATTGGAATTAAAGTTTACTAATGAAGAAGGTCGTGTCGTTACCTTATCGTTGGAGGATCCAATCGAACCTGTAAACCCTGAAACCATCCAACAAGCGATGGAGGAAATCATTGAAACGAATGCTTTCTTCTCAACAGGCGGGGATTTTGTTGCAATACACAGTGCTCGAATTGTTGAGCGCAACGTAGAAGATATTGTCTGGTAATTAACTACTGGTTGTCCTGAAAGTATAGCTAACTTAAAGTGGCTCATCTCTTTCAGGACATTCCTTTTGGAAAGGAGATTATGATGCAAGAACAATGGTTATCTTTAATTGCAGAAATTGGCTTCCCAATCGGTGTAACCTTTTACTTGTTACACCGAATTGAAACAAAGTTAAACACACTAATAGAAGCGATCACCATTCTTCCCGAAAAAATCAACCGCTAGAAATGAATCAAATAAGCAGGTCATAGACGGCAATATTTCATTTATAAACAACCTAAATCGATTGACTTTTTTGAAAAGTCAATCTTTTTCATTGATGAAAGTAACAAAGCAAGCTATAATTAACGATAACAACTTTTGAGTGACTCCAAAAAAGGGGGAGTAAATCCATGCCTATTAATGTGCCGAAACAACTACCAGCACGATTAATATTAGAAAAAGAAAACATCTTTATAATGGAAAAAGACCGCGCAACATCACAAGACATTCGCCCATTAAGAATTTTAATTTTGAATTTAATGCCTGATAAAGAACGAACTGAAACACAACTATTACGTCTATTAAGTAATTCACCGTTACAAGTTTCAGTCGACTTTATCCATACTGAAACATATCAATCCAAAAACGTCCATAGATCCCACTTAGAAAAGTTTTATCAAACTTTTTCTGAAATAAAAGAACAACGCTATGATGGAATGATTATAACAGGAGCACCAGTAGAACACCTTGAATTTGAAGAGGTTGACTATTGGGAAGAGCTTGTTGAAATTTTGGAGTGGGCTACAGATCATGTGACCTCAACACTTAATATTTGTTGGGGTGCACAAGCTGCACTATATCACCATTATGGCATAGGTAAATCGATGCGAGCTGAGAAAATTAGTGGCATTTATACGCATAAACTAATTAATCCTACAAATAAGCTTGTACGCGGTATCAATGATCAATTTGACGTACCACACTCTCGCCACACGGACTCTGATTATGCAGCAGTTGCAATTCACAATGAATTGATGATCTTAGATTCATCCGATCAAGTTGGACCATTATTAATTGTTTCTAAGGATGAAAAAAACGTGATGATTACCGGTCATATTGAATATGACGCAGATACGCTTCTTAGAGAGTATCAACGAGATCTAGCTAAAGGACTCAATATTCAGGCACCTGAAAACTATTTTCCAAACAACGATCCTAACGAAAAGCCAATTAATCATTGGCGGTCTGAAGCTTATTTGATTTTTTCAAATTGGTTAAACTACTTTGTTTATCAAGAAACACCTTTCAAATGGTAAAAAGGGAAGCAAATTACTTAAATTTGCTCCCCTTTTTAATTTAATTAATATTAATCTTCATCATCTAAATGAAGGCTTACTTCAATTCGTACTAATGAACGACGTAAAACAACTTGTAGACTTTGAATCTGAACTTCTTCAGAAGCCTCAAGAGATGCTTCTGCTTCACGACGATCTTGTTCAGCGCGCTCTAAGTCAATTTCTCCAGGAAGTTGAGCAATCGTACTCATAATATTAACGTCAGTGTCATTTATTTCAACTATGCCATTAAATACAGCCAGTTTCTTTTCGACACCATCATTAAATATTTGTAAGATCCCCTCACCTAGAATAGTAGAAACCGGTTCATGACCAGCAAGTACGCCTAAATTACCGTCAATAGCACGCATAATCAAGAGATCCGCTTCTTCAGATACTTTAACTCCACGAGGCGTAGTTATGTTAAGATTAATTTTTTTGTTATCTGTTAACTCAGTCTGTTGTGCAGACATATTAACCACCTTGTGCGATCTTATATTTTTCTACCACTTCGTCTATTCCGCCAGCGTTATGGAAATAACCTTCTGGAATATCATCATGAACTCCTTCGAGAATCTCTCTGAAGCCGCGAATTGTTTCTTCAACGGGAACATAACGACCTTCGATAGAAGTAAATTTCTCAGCCACATGGAATGGCTGGGATAAGAATTGCTGAACTTTTCTCGCTCTATTTACTGTTAATTTGTCTTCCTCAGATAGTTCATCCATCCCTAAAATAGCGACGATATCTTGCAAATCTTTATAACGTTGTAAAATACTTTGAACAGCACGAGAGACGCGATAATGTTCATTTCCTACAATACTAGCCTCTAAAATTCGTGAAGATGAGTTTAGTGGATCGATTGCAGGATAAATTCCTTGCTCAACAATTGCTCTTGATAGAACTGTAACTGAATCTAAGTGAGCAAAAGTTGTTGCAGTTGATGGATCCGTATAGTCATCCGCAGGCACATAAACAGCCTGAACAGATGTAATCGAACCTGATTTAGTTGATGTAATTCGTTCTTGCAACGAACCAATTTCAGTTGCAAGTGTTGGTTGGTAACCGACAGCACTTGGCGTACGACCTAGTAATGCTGA
>CAZONN010000099.1:0-5686 GCA_964581235.1 uncultured Amphibacillus sp. | reverse complement strand
TTATCTCAAGCAGAGTTAGCTGAAGAAGTTGGGGTATCAAGACAAACAATAGGTCTGATTGAATTAGGAAAATATAATCCAACGCTAAATCTCTGCTTAGCAATTTGTCATAGACTAAATAAAACATTGGATGAATTATTTTGGCAAGATTCAAAATAAAAACCAGGAAGATGCTTATCTAAGGCATTTTCCTGGTTTTATTTAAAAACTGTTCCAAGCGGCATTTTGTCCTGCTAAACGACCAGTAATTAGAGCGGCTGTTATATTATAACCGCCTGTATAACCATGAATGTCTAATATTTCACCACAGAAAAAGAGACGATCTACCATTTTTGACGCCATTGTTGTCGGATTAATTTCTTTAATTGAAATCCCACCACCTGTCACAAATGCTTTTTCAAGAGGTAAGCTACCATGAATATTAACTTTAAATTCTTTTAAATCGGTAATAATATTTCGTAATTGCTCATTGGATAGGTTCGCACATTTCAACTCGGGATCGATTTTATTTTGCTCAAAAATAAACAGTAAATATCGCTCTGGGACGATACCCTTAAATAGATTTTTGACTGATTTTCTTGCTGAATCATCAATTAATTTTCGGTAATTATCATAAAGTAGTTCGATGTTTTTATCGGGGACTGTGTCAATAAAAATGCTAACTTGTTGGTGATCCTTGTTTAAGAGTTTAACGACAAATTGTGAACATCTTAAAACAGCGGGTCCTGATAGTCCGAAATGGGTAAAAATCATGTCCATTCGGTGTGAAATAACTGGTTTGTTCATCTTGTCTTTTACTGTTAACTTGGCATCACGCAATGATAACCCTTGTAATGACTTTGACTTAATAAATGGGTCATTTGATAAAAGGGCAACTTCTGTCGGGTATAGATCAGTGATCGTGTGGCCCGCTTTTTTTGCCCAAGGATAGCCGTCACCAGTCGACCCTGTGTGAGGAACAGCCTTGCCCCCGACAGCGACAACGATTGATTTAACAGAAATTTTTGTTTGATCAGCTAGAATCACACTATGTGATGTATCCCCATAATCAATAGCGGAAACTTTACTGTTTGTAATGATTTTCACATTTAATTGATCTAACTTAGTGATTAAAGCTTGGACAACATCACGGGCAGAGTCTGACACTGGAAACATTCGTCCATGATCTTCTTCTTTTAACTGCACACTTAAATCTTCAAAGAAATCAATAATGTCTTCATTATCAAAGACAGAGAAAGCACTATATAAAAAACGGCCATTTCCAGGAATGTGTTCGATTATTTCATCCTTAGGTAAACGACTCGTTACATTGCATCGTCCGCCGCCAGAGATCATTAACTTTGTCCCTAATCTTTTTCCTTTTTCAATTAAAATTGTTTTGGCACCTTGTTCGGCTGCGCCTATTGCTGCCATTAATCCGGATGGGCCACCACCAATTATTGCTACATCATAATCCATTACGTTCTTCCTTTCCAAATATACAAAAAATTGCGAGTAGATTGTTTAGAATTCAATTATACAGTAAAATATATGTTAGAATGAATCGATTAGCAAATTAAATTATTTTGAATTAAAAAATTAAAAACTTAGTCAAGTTGATTATGGATAAAGGTGAATTTATGAGCAAAAATACAATGATCCGCGGTACAATTTTATTAACTTCAGCTACATTTATTTCAAAATTTCTCGGGATGATTTATACAATTCCATTTGAAAGTTTAGTAGGGGCGACAGGTGGAAAACTATACGGTCTCGCTTACGGTCCGTATACGATCTTCATTAGCTTATCGACGATTGGGATTCCATTAGCTGTTTCAAAGTTTGTGGCGAAATATAATTCGTTAGGTGACTATCAGACGAGCCATCGAATGTACAAGCTTGCTTTGAGATTAATGATGATAACTGGTGTTGTTTCTTTTCTCATGCTTTTTCTCGGTGCAGAGTGGTTAGCGGGTATTTATATTCCTGACAACTCTGAAGGGATCACAGTTGAAGATGTGACAATGGTGATTCGTATGGTCAGTTTTGCGTTAATTATTATCCCGCCGATGAGTATTACGCGAGGTTTTTTCCAAGGCCATCAATCGATGGGACCGACAGCTATTTCTCAAGTAATTGAGCAAATTGTTCGAATTGCTTTCTTACTCGTATCTGTTTACCTTGTGATTAATATCTTTGATGGTTCAATTACAACTGCGGTAGGTTTTGCGACGTTTTCTGCGTTCGTCGGTGCCGGTGCGTCGGCGATTATATTAATTTGGTATTGGCGTAAAAGACAGCGTCATTTGAATCAATATATTGCTAAACAACATGTAGAGCCTGTTTCGATGTCAAATCAGGATCTGTTTAAGGAATTGTTAAGTTATGCAGGTCCGTTTGTTTTCGTTGGGTTAGCGATTCCGTTATACCAACAAATTGATGCAATTACCTTCATGAGAACGTTAATTAATTTAGATTATTCACAAGCAGTGATTGATAATGGATTTTCAACAATTAATTTATACGGACACAAATTGATAATGATTCCGATCACACTGGCGACAGGAATGTCATTATCCGCTTTGCCAACATTAACAAAATCATATGTTGATCGCAATCGAGATTTGTTGTTTCGTCAAATTAACCAGTCACTTCAGATTATTATGTTATTGATTTTACCTGCTGTTGTCGGTATGTCTATATTATCGACAGAGATTTGGGGCGCATTTTATTCAGTAAATGAATACACACCGTTTAATGGGACTTTATTAAGTTGGTATGCACCAGTTGCTTTATTCTTTGCACTCTTTACAGTTAGTTCTTCAATTTTACAAGCAATAAATCAGCAACGTTTTGCAATCTATAGTCTCGTGTTAGGTCTTGTATTAAAGGGTGTACTAAATGTGCCATTTCTGCAATGGTTTGGTCCGTCAGGTGCAGTTATTGCAACAGGTGTTGCTTCATTTGCTACTGTTGCAGCTAATTTATGGTGTATCAAAACAGCAATTAATTTTTCGTTAAAGCAATTATTTAAACGATCGTTACTAATGGGGATTTTTAGTTCGGTCATGGCGATTGCAGTTTTGATGATGAAATTTATTTTAAGTCATTTTGTAACTTACGAAGATGGTCGATTAGCTAATGTGTTTATTTTGCTTATTACAGTCACTGTGGGAGCAGGTATCTATTTATGGTTGAGTTATCAGTCAACATTGATAGAACGTGTTGTAGGTGGCAGAATTCGCTTTTTAGATCGAATATTTAATAGATAAGGATGAATGAAAAATTGCGTTTAGATAAACTACTTGCCCATTCAGGTTATGGCAGTCGAAAAGATGTTAAACAGCTGTTGAAATCAGCACGAGTTGTGGTAAATGATAAGAAGGTTACTTCAGGAAAAATTCATGTTAATCCAGAGCAGGATCAAGTTTATGTGAATGATGAGCGGGTGACGTACGAAGAGTTCGTCTATTATTTACTTCATAAACCTGCAGGCGTCATTAGTGCAACAGAAGATGTCCGTGATAAAACAGTAGTGGATTTATTAGCTGCTGAGGATCAATTAAAATCACCATTCCCAGTCGGGCGACTAGATAAAGATACAGAGGGCTTACTTTTGTTAACGAATGACGGTAAGCTCGCACATCAATTGTTAACACCTAAAAATGATATTGGTAAGACCTATTATGCAAAAATTAATCAACCAGTCACTGAGACAGATCAAATTGCCTTTAAAAATGGTGTTACTCTCGATGATGGCTATCAAACGAAACCGGCTGATTTAGTGATTTTGAAAAGTGATTCAACATCGGAAGTCGAGTTAACAATAACAGAAGGAAAATTTCATCAAGTAAAGCGCATGTTTGAGGCTGTCGGTAAACGGGTGATTTATTTAAAACGAATAGCAATGGAGGATTGGAAACTTGATCCAAATTTAGCTAAGGGAAAGTATCGACGTTTAACAGAGGAAGAGGTTTCATATTTACAACAACTGAAATAAAGCCAAAAAAATAAGCTGACGACAGTTGTCAGCGTAGAAAACAAAACGATAGTGTTATGAGATTTTCACTTTCTTTTTCGTAATTGACCAAATACCTCTACTAGGGCTTCTGACAAGATCATTATAGGCAAGAATATTTAAGTCTCGTTGAACGGTCCGCTCTGTAATATCAAACTCATCGGCAATATCCGAAGTTGATACTGGGCCTTCTTCCCGAATAAATAAATACATTGCTTTGATCCGTGTAAGCATCCTTGTTGTTGGTTGACTCAAAGAACCACTCCTCAGTTATAAACTTTTGTATTGTGGTGTTGCTGAATCTCACTAACGCTATTTTACATCTTTTCAGCAGATATGGCTAGTTATTTAGCCTGTTTTTTACAAAAGCTTAATGAAACTTAACAATAACGTCATAGATATAAGGAGTTGAAATGAATGGGGCAATTAATCAAATTAGAAAATTATATTTCACGCTATCAAAATGATGTCTATCATTATCCAGGTCATTACATTCGACTCAAACAAGAAAGGTGGAAACATCTCTTTGATCTTTGGGAAACAAGATTAGCAGAACTTAAATTAGAAGCCCCAACTGAAGAAAAAACGTCATCATTTATTGATCGTTTGAATGACTTTTTTAAAAAAGAGGAGAATGTGGAGCTCGAATATGAAAGTGAACCGATACCTGAAACCGAGGAGCAGTTGAAACACTTTTTCTTAGATTCAATTTTTCAGTTCCAATTAAATTGGGCTTCGACAACTTTGAGTCAAATGTCATTTTTAGACCGAGATTATTATAATGATCTTAAACTCAAATATTTTCTCCAACGCTTTCCTGATACGTATTTGTTTTTGTATCGGCCTGTTTTTAAGTTGAAAAATGCAACGGTCGATGCGGATTTGATCATGATCACACCAGTTGATATTCAGGTGATCAATTTGGTGGAAAGACCATCTGATCAGACACTTATTGCTGGTGATGATCGTTCATGGTTATTTGAACATGAGCGAGTCCAGTCGAAGTTTTTGAGTCCGATGATTTCGTTAAAAAGAACGGACAAAATTATTCGATCGATCTTAGATTATTATGATCTCGAGATGCCGATTAGAAAAGTTGTCTTATCAAGAACGAATCAAATTGAATTTTATTTAGAGCCCTTCCAAACAGAATTTATTGGTCGCGACCAACATGAACAGTGGCTACAAAAGCAACGTAAATTGAGTTCACCGTTGAAGCATCAACAATTAAAAGTAGCAGAAGTGTTGTTAAATCATTCGGATACAGTATCAGTTTACCGACCAGAATGGGAACGTTCAGAAGAGGAATTGTGAATTAAGAAAGATACTTCTTGATTTTTGACCATAGAATAGGTTAATCTAAAATTAGTTCTTTTTTTTCAGGACGTAATTTATTTGATGAAAAATGTGTATTTTTGAGAGGTGAATTCCTGTGCAACATGTATTAGGTAATGATTGGGTGATTAAGTCTGCTGGTGGCTCTACTGGAGAAGCTTATTATGCTCAATCTAAGCAGAAACGTTTATTCTTGAAGAGAAATTCTTCACCATTTCTAGCAGTTCTTTCTGCACAAGGAATTGTTCCTAAATTAATATGGACAAAACGTTTAGAAAATGGCGATGTGATTACAGCGCAAGAATGGCTTGATGGTAGAGAAATGCAACCAGAGGTGATCCATCACCCTAAAGT
>CAZONN010000098.1:0-5690 GCA_964581235.1 uncultured Amphibacillus sp. | reverse complement strand
ATTACGTGTATCGTGACAGCGGGGCTTATTTACTATAATAGTTCGAATGTAGGTACTCAAAGTGAGAACTTAGAAGCGACAGCCTCTATGCAACAAGATTTTTCAGAATTAGTAAACCACTTAAATCAGACAAGTATTATTTACTATCAACTAGCAACATCTGGCTACAATAAGGCCTTAACGGAAGATGCAGCTAATCACTTAGTAGCTGCGGAATCAATTTTTGCTGATTTACAAGTGCGAGTTGATGGAGATGAATCACTGGAACATTATTTTAGCAATTTGTCAGAAGCGATTATCTCATATCAAGAGATTTATGAAGAAAACTTCACATCAATCTATTTAGGTGATGAAACCGATCGAATCGCAAGCCGAGTTGTTCTCGTGATCACTAGAAATGATGACGTGATCAATCGGGTCAATGAACGGATTCAAAATCAATTAGCCGAAAAAAGAGATGAAGTCGCTGAAGTGCTACAAGATGCACTGTTACGCTCAGATACAATTATTATGATCGCCATTGTCGTTCTTATTGTTGTACCATTATTGATTTTAATCTTCTTTGCTCGAAATTTAAATAGTGGAGTCACCCTCGTGATGAAACGGATTAAGGCATATCACAATGGTGATTTAAGTTATCAGCAAACGACGAAAAGAAAAGATGAATTCGCTGAAATTGATAATCGTTTAGCTGAAATGGGCGAGCGACTTTACTTAATCATCAACCGCAATAAACAGATTAGCCAAGATGTTTTACACGTTGTACAAACGACTTCACAAAAATCATCTGATCAATTAAGAGGGATGAGTGAAATCGAAATGATGATGGATGAGTTTTCAGCAGAGATGGAACGCCAAACAGATTTCACTGGGACAATTTCAGCAACGACAGAAGAGCTATCATCAAGTGCTGAGGAAATTCAGTCATCGATCAGTAAAGTCAGTTTACAATTAAGGGAATTAGAAAATGTATCGAACCATGGATTAAACTTAATGAATCAATTGGAGAAAACAGCGAATAATTTAAATAGTAAAACATCGTTGACATCGGATCGTGTGGATCAAATGAAAGAACAACTTGAACACATTACTTCATTTGTTCAAGGAATTGACGAAATTGCAGATCAAACGAACTTATTAGCGATCAATGCCTCAATTGAAGCAGCTAAAGCAGGTAAAGAAGGGCGAAGTTTTGCAGTAGTAGCTACCGAGATTAGAAAGTTATCAGAGGGAACCAATGATTTTTCCGATCAAATTAAACAAGTACTAGAAAAACTAAATTCAGAAGTTAGCGATGTCGTGACGGATTTTGATTTATTTGAGGCAGAGAGTTTAGCTACATTAGAAAGCACTGTTGAGTCTGCAACACTATTTAAGCAAATTTCCACAGACAACACGAAAGTCACTCAATCGCACAATGAAATTGATCAGTCAATTTTAGAAATTAATCAAGCGATTGAAAATGTTGTTGAGTCTGTTACGGAACTTGCTGATGGCGCAAACGTATTGCAAGAAAAGAGTAATTTAGTTGCTCAAATTGTCGAAGAGCAAACAGTCAGACAAGAAGAGTTAGTTGATGAGGTTGAATCACTTAAAGAGATTTCCAATCAATTAAATGGCTAATTTATCAATTAATTAAGCGTATTCAAATAAAACTAAACTATTTTCAAAAAAGGGTTGTATTTTTTATATGAACAGTAGTATAATGAAATTATTAATTGGTGCAAGCGGTTTCCTAAAAGCGAGATTTTAGATACCGCTTAATCAGTTAATGTAATCAACCGAAGTTACTTAACGTGCAGATCTAAGTTGGTTGACCACAGTTATCCTAGAGGAATTTTTTCGTGAATTTTAAAAATGACTGAAGGAAAGCTGGTACGATCGATTTAAGTCTATAACGAAGAGTAATAGCTACATGGTTGTATTAATATTATCATTCTATTAAATTAGAGGGGGAAGACAAATGGGTAAAAGTAAATCATTTTGGTTAACGGCAGTATTGTTGTTGGTTATGTCGATGTTTTTAGTTGCGTGTGGTGGCGATTCATCAAGAGAAACTGAAGGACAAACAGACCCAGATACTGAAGATGTAGAAGGTGATTCAACAGATGACACTGAAACAGGTGATGATGTCCCTGAAAAACCTGAATCATTAACGATGTGGGTAAACGATGAGGAAGCACAACGTGATGCATACGAAGAAATTGTTGCTCGCTTCGAAGAAGAATATGGTATTACTGTAAACTTGACTCCATATAGTATGTTAGATCAATTAGATGGTTTGAGTTTAGATGGTCCATCAGGTCAAGGTCCAGATTTATTCTTTCAACCGCATGACCGTTTAGGAGATGTACACTTACAAGGTTTAGCAGCTGAGTTAGAGTTAACTGAAGATCAAGCAGCTCGTTTAGCTGAATATAACCAAGATGCAGTAACTGCATTTAGCTATGAGGGAATCCAGTACGGTATTCCAGCAGTTGTTGAAACTTATGCGCTTTTCTACAATAAAGAACTTGTTCCAGAAGCTCCAGAAACAATGGATGACTTAATGGAAATTGCACGTGATTTAACAGAAGGCGACACTTATGGATTCTTAATGGAAGCTCTTAACTTCTACTTTGTATATCCATTCTTAACAGGTTCAGGCGGATATACGTTTGCGCAAGACGCTGATGGTGTATATGATGCGGATGATATTGGATTAAACAACGAAGGAACGGTTGCAGGTGCAAAAACAATTCAATCATGGTTTGAAGAAGGATTAATTCCACACGGTATTGATGGGGATATCCTAAACGGCTTATTCATTGATGGAAAAGCTGCAATGGTAGTAAACGGTCCATGGGCAATCGCTGATTATGTGGATGAACTTGGTGATAACGTTGCGATTGCACCACTTCCAAAACAAGATGGTGAACATTTAAGTTCATTCTCTGGTAACAAAGGTTGGTTAGTTAACTACTATAGTGATAACCAATACTGGGCAACAGAATTAGCACTATTCATTACAAACGAAGCAAGCTCAACAACTTACTTTGAAGTTGCTGGCGAGCTACCTGCACATACTGCAGTTGTAATTGAAGATGAATTGATGAATGCAATTTTTGAACAAACAACATATGCAGAGCCAATGCCAAACATTCCTGAAATGTCTAAGGTTTGGGAGCCAATCGGTGATGCGTTAACATTTATTTCTCAAGGTGATGATGCACAAGAAGTCCTTGATGAAGCAGTTGAAACTATTAAGAGTGAAATTGCTATAATGGGACAATAAGCTTTAAGAAAGGCGGGATTGAGGGAGTATAATCTCTCAATCCCAACTTTTTATTAGGAGGGAAAGGCAAATGGCTACAAAAGAAAGTCGTAAGATAGAAAACAATCATGAGAGTTCGGCTAATTTAGAATCAAATCATAATCCTACTCTAGCTTTGATACTCTCACTTATCCCCGGACTTGGACAAGTTTATAACAAACGTTATATCAAAGGTGCAGCAATCTTCGTTTTATTTGCCGCTTTTGTGATTGTGATGTATGACTTTATGAACTCAAGTCTTCAAGGCTTGGTTACATTAGGCGAAATAGAGAGAGAACATGACTCGCGTGTATTTTTAAGTCAAGGAATCATCAGTTTAATCTTTTTAACATTTTTTGTCGTTTTTTACGTGTTAAATTTACAAGATGCACGTCGCGATGCATTAAAGATTAAACAAGGTTGGAAAGTTACTGGTGTGATTGAAGGATTTAGAAATGCTTGGGATGCTGGATTCCCTTATTTATTAGTTGGTCCTGGCTTAGTCATGCTTATATTTGTTGTTTTATTCCCATTGCTGTTTATGGGTTTTCTCGCGTTTACGAATTATAATTTATACAACGCACCGCCAAGAAACTTACTTGAATGGGTTGGATTCACAAACTTTACGAACCTATTCACAATCGCTGAATGGCGATCAACTTTTGTAAATGTTCTGTCATGGACACTAGTTTGGACATTTGCAGCAACAACACTTTCGATAGGTGTTGCGATGTTTTTAGCTGTAATGACAAATGATAGTCGATTGAAATTCAAAAAATTGATTCGAACGATCTTTATTTTACCTTGGGCAGTCCCAGGTTTTGTTACAATTATTATTTTTTCAGCATTATTTAACGATAACTTCGGTGCAATTAATGCTGATATCATTCAACCGTTGTTCGGTATAACGATTCCTTGGTTAACAAATGCAACCTGGACGAAAGTTGCTTTAATTATGATTCAAACGTGGCTAGGGTTTCCATTTATTTATGCTTTATTTACAGGCGTATTACAAGGGATATCGAGCGATTGGTATGAAGCTGCAGATATGGATGGAGCAACCCGTTGGCAAAAGTTTCGTCATATTACGTTTCCACACTTAATGTTTGCGACAGGTCCATTGTTAATTACACAATTTACATTTAATTTTAACAACTTTAATATTATTTATCTCTTTAATGCTGGTGGTCCACCGGTTCGAGGTCAAACGGCAGGCGGAACGGATATTTTACTCTCATGGGTCTACAAATTGACCTTTACCAACTCACAATTTAGTATGGCTGCCGCCATATCGATTATTTTAGGAATTATAGTTGCGACATTTGCATTTTTCCAATTCCGTCGCTCGAGTTCCTTCACAGAGGAGGGCCAATACTAATGTCTAAAGAAACTAAAAGAACAATGAGCAGAAAAACGAAAAACAGAATTGAATTGACACTGATGTATTTGGTTATTGCAGTAATGTCTGTAATTATTTTCTATCCATTAATTTGGGCGTTTGGCATGTCACTAAATCCAAGCTCGAATCTATATGGGGCATCAATTATTCCTGAAAATTGGTCGTTCACACATTATGAATGGCTATTCACAAATCCGAGAAGTAATTATTTACTCTGGTATCGGAATACAATAGTAGTTGCCGTATCAGTATCACTGATCGGAACACTAATTACTAGTTTTACGGCGTACGCCTTTTCGCGTTACCGATTCAAAGGACGAACGTATGGTCTTTATGCATTCTTATTGCTACAAATGTTCCCAGTTTTAATGGCGATGGTTGCATTGTATATTTTACTTAACACGATTGGCTTATTAGATAGTTTGGTTGGTTTAATTATTATTTATATTGGTGGAAGTATTCCAATGAATGCTTTTCTAGTTAAAGGTTATTTTGATACATTACCACAGGAATTAGATGAATCAGCCAAAATGGATGGGGCCGGTCACTTTAGAATCTTTTTCCAGATTTTATTACCGCTTGCTAAGCCGATCTTAGCGGTTGTTGCTTTATTCAACTTTATGAGTCCATTTATGGACTTTATCTTACCGCGCATTGTGCTTAGAAGTCCTGAAAAGTATACGCTAGCACTTGGATTGTATAACTTTGTTAATGATCAATTTGCGAATAACTTTACGCGATTTGCCGCAGGCGCAATTTTAATCGCCGTGCCAATCGCTACTGTTTATTTATTCTTACAAAAGTATTTAATTGGTGGACTAGCATCTGGTGCAACGAAAGGTTAATCCTTTTAAAATCAGTCTATAATTGATCTAAATCAAATATATAATACCTCGAACAGTTTATCTGTTCGAGGTATTTGTGGTTGTAGAATAAATAGCGTTGGTGAGTAAAAATGATAACTCACTAACGCTATTTTATTTGACTGTCTATCGAAAT
>CAZONN010000097.1:0-5755 GCA_964581235.1 uncultured Amphibacillus sp. | reverse complement strand
ACCATTATTATATCCGCATAAAAATAGTACCCAACAAGCATTATTATGAGCATATTTCTATAATCGTTATTTAATGTATGAGATAATTCACTTATCTTAAAAATTGTGATTAGATAATAATTTGATGTTATAAGGGATGGGATAAAAATGTTAGCTATTGATATCTGGTCAGATTATGTTTGTCCGTTTTGTTATATAGGAAAACGCGAGTTAGAAAGGGCCCTTGACAAGCTCGGGCTAACGGAACAAGTTAAAACGAATTTTAAAGCATTCGAATTAACGCCAAACGGTGCAACAGAACCGAACAAAAATATGCTCGATGATTTGAGTGACAAAAAAGGACAACCAGTCGAAGCGATTAAGCAAATGGTACAAGGCGTGATTGACCGGGCAAAAAGTATTGGTCTTGATTATCAATTCGACAATATGATGGCACAGAGTACATTAGATGCCCACCGCGTTGGGAAATATGCCGCCGAAGTTGATAAAGAAGTTGCCTATCATGAACGTATTTTTCATGCCGTTTTTACTGAGAATAAGTTTTTACCTGACCATGATCAACTTGTCGCACTTGCTATCGAAGTTGGATTAGACCGCGATAAAGTGAGCGCAATAATCGAAGATAAAAATGCCTACTTGGCTGAGGTTGATGCTGACAAGAATGAGGCGAAACGGCTTCAGATTACTGGCGTGCCATTCTTCGTGATCAATAATAAGTATGCTTTATCTGGCGCTCAAACAAAAGCTGATTTTGAAAATGCCCTTGAGGAGATCGTCAAAGAAGAAGGCATTACATTAAAGCCGAAGCTGAAAAAATTAGGCTCTGACACAAGCTTTTGTGCCACAGATTGTTGTGATTCTTAATTTTATCGATACCCTGTGACGCAATCTATTCCAGGGTATTTATTTTGCCCAAAAAATCACTTATACTAAATTTTAGAAATGGAGTTGTGAAACATGATTGCAGAAATTACTCAAGAACAGGCTTGGCAAATTAGACACGAGGTCATGTGGCCGGACAAACCGTTTGACTATATTAAAGTTGAGGGCGATGATCGCGCGATCCACTACGGACTTTTTGAAGATACCAAGCTTATTTCAGTGATCTCTCTTTTTATCAACAACCAAGAAGCACAGTTCAGAAAATTTGCCACGATTACAGAAGAACAAAATAAAGGATATGGTAGCACACTACTTCAACACACTTTAAAACAAGCAAAATTGGCGGGCGTCCGTCGTGTCTGGTGTAATGCACGAACAAATAAAAGGGCTTTTTACAATAAATTTGGACTCCAAGAATCTGATAGACGCTTTTCTAAAGGTGGTAAGGAATATGTCATTATGGAAAAGGAGGTTACACGCTAGACGAATTGACTAAATCCACTCTAACCATTTTTTTATTTACGCAACCCACTAATTGTACCTACCAAAGACATTAGAAATATTACCCAGCTCGATTCGTGTGATTGAAGTTGGCTCCTTAAAAGGCTGTTGATGATGTTCGCTTGTTAATTTCAGCATCAATTTAAAAGTCACCTTCCTCCCCCCTTCTATTCTAGCAAAAGAACTCACAGATTACTGACTTCTTGATTTTAATAAGACCTGCTCACTCAAGAGAATACAACACTTTCTAATCTATTTTAAATTAAATAAAATAATCCTACTAAAATGGGTTGATTAATCAGAATTGTCTGTTATAATAACATTCATCACTAAAATAAGGAGATAAATTACATGAAGGTTGCTAAAGACATTTCTGAATTAATTGGTGAAACACCTTTAGTTAAGTTAAACAGAGTTAACGACCCAAACGGTGCAGAGATATTTGTTAAATTAGAGTATTTTAATCCAGGAAGAAGTGTAAAAGATCGGGCAGCACTTCATATGATCGAAAAAGCCGAAAAAGCCGGCATCTTAACTCCTGGTTCAACAATTGTTGAGCCAACTTCAGGGAACACCGGCATCGGACTGGCCATGAATGCTGCTGCAAGGGGCTACAAATTGATAATTGTCATGCCTGATTCTGCAACTCTAGAAAGGGTCAATATTTTAAAAGCTTATGGAGCGGAGGTCGTTTTTACACCTAGTCAAGGAAAAATGACCGCGGCTATTTCAAAAGCTATAGAAATCAGCCAAAGTACGCCCAATTCCTTTATGCCTATGCAATTTGATAACCAAGCAAACCCAGAAATCCATCGCATAACAACTGCTAAAGAAATCATTCAAGCAATGGATGCATCCAACAAACAACTGACTGCATTTGTTGGAACAGCAGGTACTGGTGGAACGATTACTGGTACCGGTGAAGTGTTGAAGCAGCATGATCCTGCCATTACCGTTCATGTCGTTGAACCAGCTGGCTCACCAGTATTATCTGGTGGAAAGCCTGGCAAACATAAGTTAGTAGGAACAAGCCCAGGATTCATTCCATCTGTATTAAATACATCTATCTATGATGAAATTATTCAAATTAAAGACGAAGAGGCTTATAAAACTGTCCGAACTTTAGCAGCAAAAGAGGGAATTCTACTTGGCCCGTCTGGTGGGGCATCTGTGTATGCAGCCTTACAAGTTGCGAAACGTTTACAACCAAATCAAACCGTTGTCTGTATTGCACCTGACACTGGCGAACGCTATTTATCAACTGATTTATTTAATAACGGATAACAAGTCCATCCATTGATAATATTTTACGAACCCAATTCCGACTAATTGCATACGGATATTATATTATAATTTGAGGTGATCAGATGTATGTAAAGATTGAAGGTATTAATAAAAGCTTCCTTGATGATAAAAACCAACCAATAAAGGTCTTAGAAGACATAAATATTGAGATTGACAAAGGGAGTTTTGTATCGATTGTCGGTCCTTCCGGATGTGGAAAATCAACTTTATTATATTTAATCGCAGGCTTAGAACAAACAGATACTGGATCCATTTATGTTAACCGGAAAAAAGTAACTAAGCCAGGGCCAGATCGTGTCGTTGTCTTCCAAGAAGATGGTTTATTCCCTTGGTTAACTGTACTAGAAAATATCATGTATGGTCTAAAACTAAAAGACATACCGATAACAACGGCTAAAGAAAAGGCTTTAGACATTTTGAAACTTGTTCACTTAAGTAAATATAGTCAGTCTTATCCACATCAACTATCAGGTGGAATGAAACAACGTGTAGCGATTGCTAGATCCCTTGTCACTGAACCAGACATTTTATTGATGGATGAACCCTTTTCAGCATTAGATGAGCAAACGCGGATGGTCCTACATCATGAATTATTAGAAATTTGGAAAAAAACTAAAGTAACGATATTTTTTGTCACTCACAATATTCGAGAAGCAGTCCAACTATCCGAAAAAGTAATCGTCTTTGCAACAAGACCTGGTCAGATTAAAGAAACATTTACAATCAGAACAACAAAAGATGGCATGATGCCAGACTCGATTACACTAAATACTGAACAAAAGATATTAGCTATTTTACAATCAGAAATTGTAAAAGTGTTAAAGGAGGAAATGGGCGATGACTACAGCCTTAAGACGAATCAGCTTCATCATTCTGATCGCAATGATTTGGGAAGCCACATCTAGGTTTTCTAGTTTACCTTCCTTTATGTTTCCGAGCCTGATCCAAGTTTTTTCGACCTTATTCAATGGCTTATTGAATGGACAAATTACAATCGCAATTTTGAATAGTATCAGGCGAATCTTTATTGGATTCTCTATCGCCACAATCTTAGGTGTTTTTCTTGGCTATCTAATTTGGCGTTACCAGTTAATCGAAGATACTCTCGGCTTTGTTGTGACAGCATTACAGTCAATTCCAAGTATTGTTTGGTTTCCCTTAGCAATTATTTGGTTTGGGCTCAACGACTTCGCGATTTTATTTATCGTTACAATTGGAGCAACATGGACAATGACAATTAGTGCCACAAGTGGGTTTAAAAATGTTCCACTATTATATCAGCGTGTTGCAAAAACACTCGGATCAAAGGGGGTCCATTTTATTAAAACAGTCATTATCCCCGCTTCAGTCCCGCAACTTCTTTCAGGGATGCGGATTGCTTGGGCCTTTTCTTGGCGTGCTTTAATGGCAGGGGAACTACTAGGGGCTGGTGGTGGATTAGGACAATTACTTGAAACCGGTCGTTCACTTGGTCAGATGGATCTCGTTATCTCCGTTATGATTATCATCGCCTTTATCGGAACAATAATGGATCGAATTGTATTTGTACGTCTAGAAAATGCAGTCCAACTAAAATGGGGAACAAATAGAAGTTAAACTATGAGGAGGAACACAAATGAAAAGGATTTTAAAATCATTAATTTTATTGCTTTTAGTATTAGGTCTATTGGTCGGATGTGCCAATAATGATGATAGTGAGGTGACCATTGGCTACTTTCCGAACTTAACTCACATCGCAACCATTGTCGCACTAGAAAATGATTATTTCGCTGAAGAATTCGACGATGATATAACTATTGAAACAAAGACCTTTACAAATGGCGGCTTATTTATGGAAGCGATGCAAACAAATGAGATTGATGTCGGTACAGTCGGGCCTGGTCCACTCTTAAATTTCTACATTCGAAATCCAGAATTTCATATCATATCTGGTGCTGTAAATGGCGGTGCCGTATTAGTCGCTACTCAAGATAGTGGGATTGCTGAATTAGCCGACTTAGACGGAAAAAGAGTAGCGATCCCAGTTATCGGTAGCACACAAGATGTGATGCTCCGAAAAGCTTTACAAGATGTTAATCTAACGACGACAGACAATGGCGGAACAGTAGAACTCTATGCAGCGGCCCCTGCCGATACAGTTACCCTTTTCGTCCAACAATCAGTAGATGCAGCGGCAACTCAGGAGCCATGGGGCTATGTATTAGAAACACAAGCGGATGGAGAGTTATTATTAGATTGGGATGCATTCGCTTGGGGGAAAGATTCAACCAACACCGTCGTTGCAGCAAGAAAGGATTTTCTACAAAATGAAGATATAGCACTCGCTTATTTAAGAGCTCACCAAAAGGCAGTAACTTTTATTCAAAACAATCCTGAGGCGGCTCAAGAATTAGTTATTCAACATATCGAAGGATTAACAGGACGTGGCATTGACGCAGCTGAAGCTGAAGCGGCATTTAATCGCCTACAAGTGACAACAGATGTTAATCAACAAGTTATTCAAGAGATGGCTGATATCAGTGAATCAGCAGGATATGTTTCGTCTAGTGACATTGATGGATTAATTGATTTATCATTCCTAGATCAACTAAACAATTAAGTTAGATGAGAAAGAGTCTAACGATTGATAGGATAATTCGTTAGACTCTTTCAATTTCCTTTTGCAAAAAAATTAAGCTAAACTAAAATCAAGCTCTGGCCCTTTCGGAACGATTCCAGTTGGGTTGATATTTTTGTGCGTTGCATAATAATGCTCTTTAATATGATCGAAGTTAATTGTTTCTGCAACACCTCGGTAATTATAAAGCTCTCTCGTATATCGCCAGAGATTTTTGTAATCAACAATTCGCTTCAGATTACACTTAAAGTGACCGTGATAGACACTGTCAAATCGAATCAGCGTGACAAACAAACGCCAATCCGCTTCTGTCAGTTGATCACCTAATAGAAAACGCTTATCCTCTAATCGTTTGTCTAGTTGATCAAGCGCCTCAAATAATTTAGTGACCTCTTCATCATATACCGCTTGTTTTGTTGAAAAGCCGGTTTTATAAACACCATTGTTTAT
>CAZONN010000096.1:0-5761 GCA_964581235.1 uncultured Amphibacillus sp. | reverse complement strand
TTCTGTCACAATCTTGTCATATTTATCTTAGCGGTTTTAGGAGTTTTTTTCAAACTAATTTTTAAGCATACGGATATCCAAAGCCTTTTAAAATGATTATTCTAAAAAGTATGTTAAAATAATGCTTAGTTATGTTAGTGAAGAGGAAGGATGAAAAAATGGTCGAACGTAAATTATATGATGTGACAATTATTGGTGCAGGACCGGTTGGCTTATTCACCGCTTTCTATGGTGGCTTACGACAAGCAAGTGTTAAAATTATCGAAAGCCTACCTCATATCGGCGGTCAATTAAGTGCACTTTACCCTGAAAAAAATATATATGATATTGCAGGATTCCCAAAAATAGGCGCTCAAGAATTGATTGACAATCTTGAAGAACAATTAAATATGTTTAATCCTACTCTTTGTCTGGAAGAAGCTGTCGAGCAAGTCAAACGATTAGAAGATGGTACCTTTGAACTCACAACAAATCAAGGAACACACCTCTCTAAAACAATTATTATCACAGCTGGTAACGGTGCTTTTCAACCGAGAAAGTTAAATTTAAAAGAAGCCGAAGCATTTGAAACTCGTAATTTACATTATTACGTTGATCAAATGAGTCAGTTTAAAGATAAACGGGTTGCCCTGTTTGGTGGTGGTGACTCAGCTGTTGACTGGGCGCTCATGCTCGAACCAGTCGCAAAAGAAGTGACTTTAATCCACAGACGTGATCAATTTCGTGCTCATGAACATAGCGTCAAAAAACTAAACGAATCGAGCGTGAAGATATTAACACCATTTGTACCAGAGCAATTAATTGGTGAAGATCAAATTGAGCAAGTGGTTGTCAAAGAAGTAAGAGGTGATCGGATCGAAGCAATTGATATTGATGCGGTGATTTGTAACTATGGTTTTATTTCAAAACTTGGACCGATTAATGATTGGGGTCTAGAGATTGAAAAAAATAGTATTGTCGTCAATTCTAAGATGGAAACAAATATCGAAGGGATTTATGCAGCCGGAGATATTTGTACATATCCAGGAAAAGTTAATCTGATTGCAATCGGATTTGGTGAAGGCCCAACCGCGATTAACAATGCAATCGCCCATACCGAACCAAATGCAAGGTTACAACCAAGACACTCAACAGATATGTTTGATAATTAAGTTTTCTAAGATTTTACCGAACAAAGCTAATATACGAGTAGTTAGAGTACCCTGTTGATCATCTGATAGGGTGCTTTTTTATTTCGGACATCTTTAGCCGATATTGAGATAAGATCTAATTATGCACTTTAAGCTGTTGCCCATATCTGTTTGAATACATTTTTACGACTGCAAAAATAGAACATACTCTTCAATTTAATAAAAATTAATCATAAAAGGCTCTTCCGCTTAGATAATCATTAAAACCTACCTAACGGAAAAGCCGTTTTGTTTACTCAATTTAATTTTTGGTTAAATAATCGATTATTTATTAAAATCTCACAGACACACATTCTCGTTGGTCTGTTTTTATCGATGAACCACAGTTACACGAATTAACATCATGAGGGTTGTCCACAGTAAATCCCCCACCCATCATATTCTGTTTAAAGTCAATCATTGTACCTGTGATAATCGCGATATCTGCTTTTTTAATTGTAACGGGAATACCATTTATATCAGCTAAATAATCGAGCTGCTCATCATACTCTTGATCAAATCCTAATGAATATGACAAACCATTACAACCTTCATCTTTAACACCTAAACGAAGCCTGAGCCGATCATTATCTTCATACCTCAACATTTCGTTCATGTGATACTTTGCTTGTTCAGTAATTTGGAGAACCATCAACCTTTACCCTCCTCATCTTCCCTATTCTCAAGTATACGTAAAAATAACTATAAATTCAAATTGAAGGCTCACCCCACTAAAAAACTAGTTTATTAGAATGGTAGAAAATAAATTATTTCCCGAGAAATAATTTCAATTACTTCTTAATTAACAGAATAAATGGTATAATTAAAAGAGAGAACAGAAAGGAGTAGATGGATGATGCAAGAACAAGTCCAAGAAGTTTTAAAAAGATTACGTCCATTCTTACTGCGTGACGGTGGCGATGTGGAACTAGTTGATGTCAATCAAGGAATTGTACGTCTCCGTTTACTTGGAGCATGTGGGAACTGCCCTAGCTCAACGTTAACACTTAAAGCAGGAATTGAACGTGCCCTCGTATCAGAAGTGCCAGGCGTACGTGAAATAGAACAGGTTGTTTAAGCTCACTTTTAAAAGTTAACAAGCCAAAAAGACTACTTTATTCACTCTAAAGTAGTCTTTTTCGTTATATTAAATGAATTGATTACTTCACAGATACCCCTTGATTGACCGCCTCAAGAACAAGCCAATCTAATTGCGGAAAAGATTTCTTCCATTGATCAACATGCTCACTTACTTGTTCCTTACTTGCCAGAGCAATCATTGTCGGTCCAGCTCCACTTAAGTAGATACCATGAACATTATCTTCCAAGGCTTCTTCGATCTGAGTGTAATGCGGAATTAACGCTTTACGGTAAGGTTGATGAAATAAATCTTTTTTCATCAACTTCCCTAAAACAGGCCAGTTTTGTTGACAGATTGCTGCCACACTAACATTAGCGACACTACTTGCTCTGACACTTTCACTATGACTAAATTGCTTAGGCAAAATCTCCCGCGCATCTTTTGTCTTCAATTCAAAGTCAGGAATAATCGTCACAAAACTTAAATCATCAATTGGCACACGAATTGTCTCTAGCGTTTGATCATAATGACCGATCACACAACCACCTAAAACAGCCGGAGCAACATTATCAGGATGTCCTTCGATCTCAGTGGCAAGCAATACTTTTTCATCAGCCGTTAAGTTTAATTGCAACAATTGATTGGCGAGCTCAATCCCAGCAACAATTGCGGTTGCACTACTACCAAGACCTCGAGCAAAAGGAATCTCACTTGTCATTTCAATCCGACATGGTGGAAGAATATCGACTTGATATCGTTCTGCTATCTGTTTAGCAATCTGATAAATAAAATTCGATTCATCAGTTGGCAATCCTTTAAGCTGATCTGACAATAAAACAAATTCTAATCGCTCTGCCTCTGTTACTTTCAATGTTAAATATAAATTTAATGCGATGCCAATTGAATCAAAGCCAGCCCCTATATTGGCAGTAGTGGCTGGCACTTTAATCATAAATGTCATTGTGAATCACGACCGACAATTTCCCGAATCACGACCTCATCATCATTTGGCAAAACAGTTGGCTTAATTGTACTATATTCGATCGCAGTGTCTGGATCTTTTAAGCCATTTCCTGTCAAGACGCAAACAATTTTTGCACCTTTTTCGACTTGACCCGCTTCTAATGCCTTAAACAATCCCGCAATTGAAGAGTTAGAAGCTGGTTCAGCAAAAATCCCTTCATTTTCAGCAAGCCATTGATAAGCTGCAATCATCTGATCATCGGTAATTTCATCAATCACACCACCTGATTCATCCCTAGCCGCCACCGCCTGTTTCCAGCTAGCCGGATTACCGATTCGAATGGCTGTACCTACTGTCTCAGGATTATCAATTACCCGATCATTGACAATCGCAGCCGAACCACTTGCCTCGTAGCCCATCATTTTCGGTAAGCCTGTTTGTTTTAACTCATGGTACTCTTTGAATCCCTTCCAATAAGCTGTAATATTCCCAGCATTCCCGACCGGAATAAATAAATAGTCGGGTGCTGTCCCAAGTTCATCACAAACTTCAAAGGCAGCCGTTTTTTGTCCTTCAATTCGATACGGGTTAACAGAGTTCACGAGGGTAATATCGTCGCGCTCACCTAGTTTTCGTACCATTCTTAATGCATCATCGAAATTTCCTTCAATTGAATAGGTTTCTGCCCCATACATTACTGCCTGAGCCAGTTTCCCTTGAGCGATTTTACCTTCTGGGATAATAATAATTGATCTTAACCCAGCTCTTGCCGCATAAGCCGAAGCAGAAGCTGACGTGTTACCGGTTGAGGCACAGATGACCGTTTTCGCACCATCTTCAATTGCTTTAGCAATCGCCATCACCATACCACGGTCTTTAAATGATCCGGTTGGATTAATTCCCTCAACTTTTGCATAAGCTTCAACGCCATACTTTTCAGAAATTTTTTCTAATTTAATTAATGGTGTATTCCCCTCATGTAAACTAATCATCGGTGTATTCTCATTTATCGGTAAAAATTCTTTGTATTCTTGTAAAAGTCCTTGCCAAGCCATCAATTATTCCTCCCCATCCACTCGGTAGTGGCTAATTAGTCGATCGACTACTTTCAGATTTTCTAGAGCTTGCATACTTTTTAGTAGTTGTTCTTGACTGATATGGTGTGTTACCATAACAATTTCTGCTTTTCCTTTATCTTTAGCCGGTAATTGTAATATCTTCGCAAAGCTGACATCGTTTCCAGAAAATACATTTGTGATTTCTTGAAAAGCCCCAGCCTGATCTTCGACACCTAAGCGAATAAAATGACGTGAAAACTTTTCATGATCAGCCTTTAATTGACGCTCAAATTGTGGTTTTCTGTATGATTGTCCGCTAATGCCTAAGCGTAAATGACGCACCACTTCCATTAAATCTGAGACGACTGCCGTTGCTGTTGGTAAACTACCAGCGCCCGGACCATAGAACATCGTCTCACCAACTGCTTCACCATGAACAAAAACAGCGTTAAATTCGTTATTAACAAGTGCTAATGGATGATCTTTTGGTAATAATGTCGGTTCCACAGTCACTTCAGCTTTATTATCATCCATTGCGGCAATCCCAATTAACTTAATTGTATAACCTAAGCTGTCAGCAAAATTAATATCCTCTTGTGTCACTTGACGAATCCCTTTAACATTAACATCATCCAATTGAAGTTCCATTTTAAATGCTAAATTTGCCAACAGAACCATTTTTCGAGCTGCATCCAAACCATCAACATCTGCTGTTGGATCCGCTTCAGCAAAGCCTAAATTTTGAGCTTCTTTCAAAACTACGTCAAAGTCTAATCCCTCTTTAGTCATCTTTGTCATAATGAAGTTTGTCGTACCATTCACAATCCCCATAACCTTTTCAATATGATCAGAAGCCAAACCCTCAACTAATGTTCGAACAATTGGAATCCCGCCTGCGATACTTGCATCATATAGAATGTCACACCCGTTTTCTTTTGCAATTTGAAGTAGTTTTATGCCATGTAGTGCCATTAAGTCCTTATTTGCTGTTACAACGTGTTTTTTATTTTTTAATGCACGCTCAAGAATCTTATATGTGCCTTCGATTCCACCCATTACTTCAACGATAACATCAATCTCATCATTATCAACGAGGTCAGATGAATTCGTCGTTAGCCAATCTGGATCAACTTTAACACCTCGTGCCTTAGACGTATCATTCGCTAAAACCTTTGCAATTTCGATTTTACAGCCTAACATATGTTGAATTCTTTCCTGGTGACCCTGTAATACTTTAACAACACCAGTTCCAACTGTTCCTAATCCACATAAGCCTATTTTCACCGTATCCATTTCAATGCCTCCCTTTTTTGTGCTTGCATAATGTACATATGTTTGTTCATAGTGGACATTATACATCTTAGTTCTGATGGTTTCAAGACAAATTAGCGTAAATTTCAGAAAAAATTAAAAATTACTTGCCATCCATTATAAACCTGTGTTGAAATCCTTTCAATATCTTTTTTGTTTGATTAATGATATCATCGGT
>CAZONN010000095.1:0-5800 GCA_964581235.1 uncultured Amphibacillus sp. | reverse complement strand
ACAGTACATTGTTCCTTCTCTCGTTACTGGGTTTGATGAGTGTAAATATAGTTCAAGCTCATAGCTTAATGAATTGAATACCCTTACATAATTGCACATTAAAAAATAAAACCAGTCAAAGTCTACTTTTTCATTAACAAAGTAAACTTTCGACCGGTTTCTTTCAATCTATTCTAATTCGCCGTTCCAACTAAGCATTCCACCAGTTACATTAGTCACATTATAGCCATGGCTTGCTAGAAACTGACACGCATTGCCACTTCTGCCACCAGACATACAAACAATATGATAGTGTTCAGCTTTATCGAGTTCATCTAGTTGTGCAGGTATTTGACCGAGCGGGATATGTTTTGCCCCCGGAATCTTACCCGTGGTAACTTCAGCATCCTCTCTCACATCAATAATATTCAACTTCTCACCATCATTATAATTTTTCAATAATTTCTTTGCACTGATTTTATTCATTCAATTTTCCTCCCAACTCACAACACACTAATTAAAATTATAGTTCGTAACAATTTTGTCTCTATTTGTGATCAGATCATTAAAGTACTCATATAAATTAATCCCTAAAAATGACCCTGAAACATTAAATATATTTGTAAACCCTAGATTTTGGAGTGCCATCACCATATTGTAACTTCGTTGCCCCGAACGACAGTGTACGTAAACAGGCTCGTCTTTCGGAATCTCACTCAACCGATCTCTAAATTGACTAAGTGGAATATTAACCGCTGTCTTTAAATGACCACGTTCAAACTCACCAGGCTCACGGGCATCAATAATAAACGCATCTGTCTCGACAAGCTCCCTAACTTTAGTCACTTTTACTTCACGATATTGGCCATTCAACTGATTCAAAGCAACTAACGCCGCATGATTGACAACATCTTTAGCTGTTCCTAACATCGGTGAGTAAGTTAGCTCCAAATCTTTTAGATCTTCTAACGTACCATTCATAGTAATCATCGTCGCAATCACATCAATCCGTTTATCGACGTTCCCCTTACCAATTGCTTGAGCACCTAAAATCCTCCCCGTCGGCACTTCATAAACAAGTTTAAAATGCATCACAGAACTATCTGGCATTAAACTTACTTTGTCACTCGGCAAAATATAAACAGAATCATAACTAAACCCAGCAGCTTCGGCTGTTTTTGCATTTAGTCCCGTCGATGCCGCATTTAAATCAAACAGATGCATTGAAGATGAACCAATCACACCTAACTGACGACTCGGCACGCCAAAAATATGATCAGCAACAGCCCGTGCTTGTTTTTGAGCAGGACCAGCCAAAGCTAAACGCGTCGGCTTGTGTAAGAGACGATGGTGAACTTCGATCGCATCACCTACAGCATAAATATCCGGATCCGTCGTTAAATATTGACCATTGACCTTAATTGCACCAGTCTTGCCGATCTCTAAACCAGCTTGCTCAGCTAGACTTGTTTCCGGTCGCACACCAATTGCCAAGACAACCGCTTCCGCCCGAATCACTGCACCTGATTGTGTTTCAATCTGATCGTCTCCAATTTTAGCTAAGCCATCATTTACAACTAGGTTTACACCTTGATCAACCATTTGTTTATGCAAAATTTGTGCCATGTCGTAATCAAAAGATGTCATGATTTGATCTGCAAATTCAACGAGAGACACATTGTATTCAGCTAACCGTAAATTTTCAGCCACTTCAACGCCAATAAATCCTCCACCAATCACAGCAACGTCTTTAATTTTATTTTGTGTCAAATAATGATTGAGATAATCAATATCGACCACATTTCGAACCGTAAAGACATTTTCACGATTGATTCCTTCAATTTGAGCGGGACGGATTGGTGATGCACCAGGTGAAAGCACCAACTTATCATATGATTCTTCATATTCCTCGTTTGTTGTTACATTTTTAACAGTAATTGTTTTCGCTTCTCGATTAATTTTAACGACTTCGCTATCGACTCTTGCTTCAATATTGTAGCGGTTTTTAAAAAGCGTTGGATTCATTAACACTAATGACTGACTATCCTCAACAATGCCACTTAGGTGATATGGTAATGAGCAGTTTGAAAATGATACGTGCGGACCTTTCTCAAACATAATAATTTCAGCCTCTTCATTTAACCTGCGCGCTCTAGCAGCCACAGACGCTCCACCAGCCACCCCACCAACAATTAAAATCTTTTTTCCCATTTATAACACACACTCCTTTATCATACTTTTTCCAAGATCAGTTTATTTAATTGCCTTTATTTTATACCCCCATAGGTATTGTGTCAACTGTTTTGTTTTACACTTTAAAATAATAAAAGCCTTTCACCAAAATGATTCAGCGCTCCATGCGCTTACGATTTTGGTAAAAGACTCAGTAATTTCTTCTGACTCAGCAATACGCTTTAATGGAATCTGCTTAGCAAACTCCTCAATCAATGCTTTTTGATCGTCTTGAGCAATCATTGGCGTAGCAATAACACCAGGGTGTACAGAATTTACTCGAATGCCGTAATGCGCACATTCAACCGCGGCTGCTTTCGTCATACCACGAACAGCAAATTTTGAATCCGTATAACCAATCGCACCACCAACAAGTTCATTAACTATCAAGCTCTGAAACTGTGACAAATTGATAACCCTCTGCAGCTAAGTATTCCAAAACTCTCTCCACCGCTTCAACCGTTGATCCATAAATATCATGCATTAAAACAATTGACCCATCCGTCACATTCGCTTTAACATGATTAAAAACTTTAGTCGCATCGCGGTGACGCCAATCTTGCGGATCAACCGTCCAAAGCACCGGCGTTAAATTAGTTGCCCCACGCACTTGGTCATTGATTGCACCATACGGCGGACGATAAAGTTGAGGACCTTCCCCAATAACTGCTTTAATCGCATTGGAGGTCTTATTAATCTCATTCTTAATCTTGTCACTACTTAATTTTGTTAAATCCTTATGATTCCAAGTATGATTCCCTATTTCATGACCTTTATCCGCCATCTCTTGAATAATACTCGGATAAAAGTCGACATGGTTACCGAGCACAAAAAAAGTCGCCCGCGCCTGATACTGATCTAGCAAACTAAGAATCTCAAGGGTATGGACAGGATCTGGACCGTCGTCAAAAGTAAGCGCAACTTTCTTTTTCGCTTCTCCATCGACTATCCCTTTCGATGGTTCTTCCGTTTCTGTGGCATCACCTTGTTTAATATCATCTTCAACTTCTATTTTAATATTCAATTTTTCAATCCATCCATCTGTTAATAAATCCACAACCTGATCATATGAAAAAGCAATCTCCGGAGACCCTGCAACACCAGCAGTGACTTGATACTTATCAAACTTAAAGACAAGCTCCTGATCGGTCAGATATACTTTTTCAAACGGCAGTTTTTCATCACTAATCCACTTTTCCAATTCATCAACAAAAATATACTCACGATAATTTTCAGTACGCTCAAATTGCTCCGTCAACAATTGGAGGAACTTATCCCGATTTACATCAATATCATTAATAATTTCCGTCTGTGGTATAAACCGATTCTCATTTAAATCAACAATAAACACCTTCGAACTCTGATGGCCATTTGCCCCACCGACATAACTTTCATTCGTAAAAACAATCGAATAAACACCATCCACAATCGGATGAATATCAAACAACAAATAAAAGGTCCCCGCATGCCCATGCAAAATTTCCTTATTTTCTTCAAGCTCCACAAAAAAATCTTCCTTAGCCATTGAAACATACTCATTAACTGCTTGATTTAACTGCTTATCCCCAAACTCCGGATAATGGACCGCATAGTGATAGCCCGGATCATCTTTAATCAGCGTCACAATATCAATCCCATGATAGACAGACCGACTCGCCTTCAAATGATCACTCGTCAAAGTCACCTTAGCCGGCGCCAGATCGACAGAAACCGCCCGAACATTAACATTCGCACTGGACACCTCTAAAATCGAAACAAACCACAACCCCACGACAAATAAGCCACTCACTGCCAATATAAAAAACAATAACTTTGATTTCCTCATAGAACGATCTCCTAAATCATATTTTCAACTGCTATCCACTAATTAAAACTCTTTTTCCTCAAAAATTCTCCACAGATTCCATGGATAATCATTTGGCGGTCTATTCTGAATCGTGATTGGCTCCTTACGCACAGGGTGCTCAAAAGAAAGTAAGTTTGCCCACAGCGCAATTTGTTGACCAGGTTTATTAACGCGCTCGCCGTATTTTTGATCACCGTAAATCGGATGACCAATCGTCGCTAATTGAACCCGAATTTGATGGGATCTCCCCGTATGTAATTTCACGGCAAGTAAACTGAAACCCTCTTTTGATTCAAGTACTTCATAATCTAAGATTGCTTGCTTCGCTTGCGGATGACTAGCAGCCTCGGCAGTTACTTTGTTCTTTCGACTATCCTTCAATAGATAATGTTCAAGCTTGCCCCTTTTTTGTTTCGGCACACCGTGAACAACGGTCAAATAAGTCCGCTCAATCACACGCCTTCGAATCATATCAGACAGCCTTGAAGCTGCTTTAGACGTTTTTGCAAACACAATCGCTCCACCCACTGGACGATCTAAACGATGAACAAGACCTAGATAAACATTTCCAGGTTTTTGATAACGTACTTTTATATCTTCTTTAAGCATTGTAAGTAAATCATGATCACCACTACTATCTTCCTGAACAGGAATATTTACAGGCTTTTCAACAATCAGTAAATGGTTATCTTCAAATAAAACCGGTATTTTCATTATTCATCTCCTCAAAACTTGCTACCTCAATTATACCATTTTTGCGACGGCATTTATGCTTGTTCTATATTATTGTTGAAAATTAAGAATGCATAAAGTAAATAGCAAAATTTAAAAGGTGTCTCTCACTTTCATACTTGAGAGCCACCTTTTTGATTACTTCTGATGTAGTTTGCGATGAAGCTCGCGCACTTGTTCCGCGAGCTCTGGAACAGGCCCAGCTACTTCTGTATCCCGAATCACATCTTGAATTGGCAAATTACGAACACGAGACGGCGCCACCCCTAACTCACTTAACCATTCAACAAGCTGTTCAGATGAACTAGCATAGACAATCCGACCTAAACCGACCCAACCATGAGCCGCTGCACACATCGGACAATGTTCTCCAGAAGTATAGACTGTCGCCTGACTTCTCGCTTCAGGAGACATATTTTCAGCCGCCCAGCGAGCAATCGCAAACTCCGGATGTTGCGTATGATCACCACCAGCGACATGATTATGATCCTCAAACAGTACCTCGCCCTTTTGCGACACAAGCACAGATCCAAATGGCTCGTCTCCCTTATCCAGTGCCATCTTGGCTAACTCAACAGAGCGACGCAAATGCTTTAAATCAACTTCACTAATCATAAATGACCCCTCCTTTGAATTTCAGTAACCAATCGTTCCACTTTTCGGTCATTACTTATCACTATCCTATTGTTAATATAACACCCACTGCCCTAAAATCCAACTAAAGATCAACTACCTAACCAGTATAAGATATGGCGCTTTTGGCTATATTACCCGAGTCACAAAACGATGCTATATTATAGCTAGAATCTACAGCTTTGCCCTCGCATCATAGCCTACAAGGATGTGATTTAATGGAAACCCTGCCACTATCGAGTGAAATGGGTTATAAACAAGAAGAACGGATTGAAGTTAAAAAGGAATTTTTACGCATGATTACTAGAATGGAACTGGACCCAGCTAGACAACGCTTAATTTATGGAATTTTCGAATCTTATTTAAAACTAACCGAAC
>CAZONN010000094.1:0-5877 GCA_964581235.1 uncultured Amphibacillus sp. | reverse complement strand
ACACCGGCCCAATAATTTCAGCTAAAATTAATGATAGTTCCGCCATTTTTGTCCCCTCTACTTCCAAAACATTTATCTATTTATTAAAAAATAATCCTCTCTTTAGTCGACCAAGAGAGGAAACACTTTGTTTAGTATAACGAAATAATTTGATTTTGTCATATCTGTGATTGCAGATCTGGACTTGTGCATAATTTGGATAACATGTGCACATTTCAGTTGACTTGTGCGCATTATCGATAACTTGTGCATATTCCGCCTGACTTGTGCGCATTATCGATAACTTGTGCATATTCCGCCTGACTTGTGCACATTATCGATAACTTGTGCATATTTCGCCAGACTTGTGCGCATTATTGATGACTTGTGCGCAATTTCATACTCAGATTCTACGCTCCAAAGCATGCTGATAGCTATCATACTTCTTTTGATAATATTCATGCTGTTGATCAATCGGATAGTAGATTTTTCTCAGATCGTCACATTCTCTAGTACGACTTTGAACGAGCATCGCAGCACCAAGACTACTTTGTTCGATGGATTGGTTTAAATAAATCGGTAAACCGAACAGGTTTGCAACCACTTGAATGATCTGTTCGTTTTGAAAAAATCCACCCGACACGGTCAACGCTTTAATCGGGCCGGCCGACTCGCTCAGTAGATTAAAGACATCGTACAAATTAAATAAAATCCCTTCCACTGCTGCCTCAACAAGATCTTGCTTTTTTTGAAACGCAGTTAAACCGAGCCACTCACCAGTTAAATGACTATCCCAAAATGGTGCGCGCTCACCGTGAATATGCGGAATAAATAATAAATCACCGACACCCTCAAAACCAATCGTCTCAAGCACCTCAAAAATCCGGCCACGCTCCTCAAACAACAATCGATCAAGCCAAGCCAAAACGTTCCCACCATTATTAACCGCTCCACCAAGCACCCACTCACCAGGCCGCATGTAATAACAAAACAACCGCCCACAAGGATCAATCACACGCTCATTTGTCGTCAACCGAATCGCACCACTCGTTCCAACCGTCAAATTCGCAATCTGATCCCCCGCTTCCACACTCGCTAGGTTAGCTAAGCAACCATCGGAACCACCGATAACTAACTTCGTTTCGCGATCAATGCCATTAATTTTTAACAAAAACTCACCTGCCACGGGAAGCGAATAGGTCACATCGACAGGCTCAGGTAATTGTGAATGCGTTAAACCCAACTCGGTCAAAATCGCTTTATCCCAAGCGAACTGCTCACTATTAAACAAACCAGTCGCCGACGCAATCGAGAAATCGACCTGATAATGACCGGTCAAACGATACCAAATATACTCCTTAATACCAAGCCATTTATCGACCTGATCCATAAGGCTCGACTGCTGCTTAAACCAAAGCAACTTAGCAAATGGACTCATCGGATGAATTGGCGTACCGGTTTTATCGAAAAACTGAGCCGCTTCAGGTTGTTGTTTGAAATGATCAATTTGCTTGAGCGCCCGGTTGTCAGACCAGATCATCACCGGAGTCAATGGCTCACCATTACGATCGACACCAAGTAAACTATGCATCGCACTTGAAAACACAAGCTCCGATATAACCAATGATTGATCCACTAAAATTTGCTCAATCCCTGTCTGGACAGCAGTAAATATTTGCTCCGGGTCCTGTTCAGCAAAACCACCTTCAGAAAGTCGTGTCTGATATTCCTTTTTCACCAAAGCTAATTGATTAAGATTCCGATCAAATAAAATCAGCTTCGTACTCGTCGTGCCGATATCAATCGTGAGAATTGTCACGTTAACCTCACCCTCTCTAATCACCAATCCAAACAAAAAAAGAGTTGGATCAAATCTTGTCTTTGATTCAACTCCAACTTTCAACAATAGAGAAACTTAGTCCTCACGATTCAATTGTTGCTCTAACACGTCGATCCGCGCCTCTAATCGGGTAATATCATCCTGCGTCGCAAAATTTAAATCCCTCAAAATACTTTTCTGCTTGACTTCTCCCTTTTCTTGAAAGGTTTTCATAGCCTCTTTCGCTTCATCACGCGTCATTTCACCTTTTTTAACTAACTCATCAATCACCTGCTCAGCTTTCTCAAACCCAGCTGCAGCCAAACCAATCCCAAGTGCAACACCTTTTTTAAAAGTATTCATCATTTTTGACCAACTCCTTAAATGTTAACTACGCTTTCATCTTAATTATATTCCCAACCTAAGCAAAATTAAACGATTAAAGTTGCGAAAGCTCCCAATCAATCGGGCCACGACCCGCTTCTTGCAAAAATTGATTCGCTCTAGAAAACGGCTTACTACCAAAGAAACCACGATACGCCGACAACGGACTCGGATGAGCCGACTTAATCACAAAATGCTTATCGGTATCAATCAGGCGCTCCTTCTTCTGAGCCGCCGCCCCCCAAAGAAAATAAACAATCGGCTCAGCACTCCCATTAAGCGACTCAATCACCCGCTCCGTGAATGTCTCCCAACCCGCACCCTGATGCGAATGCGCCTCACCATCACGCACCGTCAAGACATTATTTAACAACAAGACACCCTGCTTCGCCCACTTCACCAAATACCCATGATCCGGAACCGCCACACCCAAATCCTCCGCCAACTCCTTGTAAATATTCCGGAGCGACGGCGGAATCTTCACCTCAGGCCGCACAGAGAAACTCAACCCATGCGCCTGATTTGGCCCATGATACGGATCCTGCCCCAAAATCACAACCTTCACATCCGCAAACGCCGTATAATTCAGCGCATTGAAAATCTCCGATTGAGATGGATATATCACCTGTTCAGCATACTCTTTCGCCAAAAACTCACCCAACCGAATAAAATAAGGCTGCTCAAATTGAGCGGCTAAGATTGGCTCCCAATCATTTGTCAGCAGTTGCTTCATATTCTTCACACATCCTTTAAATAATAAACGTGAACGAGAGGATGACAGTTCTCTAGCTGTTTGCGTGCGTTCGCACGCAAATCAAATTTTTCGCACGCATTCACTGTGCGTTCGCACGCAAATCAGAAATTTCGCACGCATCCACTGTGCGTTCGCACGCAAACTGGAAATTTCGCACGCAAACCATATTTTCTCACATGTAAACGCTAGTCTGCCAATCAAATATCCGTCACGACTCTTTGTTTCCACAAGTCTGATCGTTCAATCTCACTCGCTAACTCAATTAACTGATCTTCGCGTCCTTTACCAGCGACAAATTGAACACCCATTGGCAAGCCATCACGCGTCATAAATGTCGGCACACTCATTGCCGGCTGACCCGTTAAATTAGCTAACTGCGTAAAGGGCGTGTAAGTTAAGCTCGGTAAAAACATATCATAAACAAGCTTCTGTTGATCAGCTTTCGCTAAATGATTGACGCGTAATAATTTTTCATACATTTCAGCAGACACGGCCAACTCACCAATTTTCGGAGCTGGATGTGCGTTTGTTGGGGTCAAATACAAATCGTATTCACGATGAAACTCAGCCATTTGCGCACCAGCTAAATCCCAACCGCCCAAGCTCTCACTATAATCGGCAGCCGAAACATTTTTCCCTGCCTCGTTTAGCACCCAAGTAATGATCTCAATATCATCTGGCGTTAAATCACGTCCAATCCCACGCCTCAATTGAGTCACGACCTGATTCATCTCGCCACTATTCATAATATAATAAGCTTTCATCAACTCGACACCATTGACCGGCGCCTCATGTTCAACTACCTCATGCCCCTGCTCTTCAAGCCAGTCAACCATTTTCATAACAGACTGAACTGCTGCATCACTAACCGACGTCCGAACAGGAGATGCAGTCGTATAAGCGACCTTCAATTTTTTCGTAGGAGAATTTTTCGTCAAATCAAAATAACTGCCATCATATAAAGGCGTTTGATAAGCGGCTTCAGGCTGAACAATCTGAAGAGCATCGAGGAGTGCAGCACTATCGCGAACCGAACGGCTGAGCACAAAGTCAATCGAAGCGCCTTGCCAATTACGCCAAGCACCAGGACCAACTGGCGTCCGACCACGCGTCGGCTTCAAACCAAATAAACCAGAAAAACCAGCTGGAATGCGAATCGAACCGCCACCATCACTCGCCCCAGCAACCGGTACAACCCCACTTGCGACAAGTGCTGCCGCCCCACCACTCGACCCGCCCGGTGAATGCTGTAGATTCCATGGATTCCGAGTCGGTCCATATAGTTCAGCCTCAGTAATATTTTTCAGACCGAACTCAGGCGTCGTCGTATGACCGAGCATAATAAAACCGGCTTCTTTCAAGCGTGCAACAAAATTCGAATCGTGCTGAGCAACATTATTTGCTAGCAGCTTCGATCCAGAAGTCAAAACCTCACCCTCAATTGCCTGGGAAATATCCTTCAAAAACATCGGTACACCAAAAAATGGTTTTCCGCTATCAGTTAATTCACTAATTTCTTCATATGCACGCTCGCGTCGTGTCCGTGCAACGGCATTTAACTTAGGATTCACTTCTTCTAATCTAGCAAATGCAAGATCAGTCAACTCCCGAGGTGAAACCTGCTTTTTTCTAACCAATTCAGCCAATCCAACCGCATCCATAGATTGATAAGTTTTCAAATCCATTCAAATCGCCCCCTTGATTTTCGTTTTTAATATTATAACAGACTAGTAGTTAATTAAAAGTTTTGTCTAAAGTAAAAAAAGCACCTTGAGATGCTTTTAAAATAAGACGTTATTTTAATTTATTATAAGCGTCCTTCATCGCAAGCGTATTCGCTTTAATCATTTCCTCTGTTTCCAAAAACGCATCCGCATGCCGGCAATAATCATAAATCGCCAGATAAGTAACTTGATCAGTCATAAACTTTTCCTTCGCAGTAACCTTCACCGTATCAACGCCGTGCTCATCCATACAGATCAGACACAATTTAACATCACGACTTAGCTTCTCCATCATAACTCACCTCGGCTTTTTTAAAGGGAAAGTCTGCAACCGGTGCTTCTTCTTCAGCACGATGAACGGACAAAATAACAATGTCGTGACGCCCATCTTCCTGTGAACGATCAAGCTCCATCCTTACATTCATATGCAAATATTGATCAGCAATTTTTTTAATAAAAACTCTCGTCTCACTTTTATTAGGTAACCGTTTGTCTTTCACTGTCTCGACATAATCCGCGATCGTTAACTGATTCAATTCCCGCTTCAATGCCTCAGTAACATCCTCTTCTGGAAACAAAGATGAAACCGGATTTTGATTCAAATGCTCATCATCTTTATCCTGATCTAAGTCGCGCTCATGTTGAAAATACAACTGCGCCGACTTATTCTTAAGGGCTGCATGCATCTGATCAATAAAATGCTCAATCACAAATTTCTGCTCAACTCGATGATTAAAATTTTTACTCATATTCGACACATCACCTCCTCAATACTAATCCTAATAAAAAAATCCCACTTTCAAATACGCTAACGTTTTAAAATGAGACCGAAAAGGGATAATCCATAATTATTAAATTAGATATAGTTACTCGCTTGCTTACCATAACATAATTTCTTCCTTTTATCAAGACCAAATTGCGATATCCAGTTAAGTACAATTTTCCCCTAAAAATCATTAATCTATCGACTGGAATGAAATTGAAAGCTATAGATTATGCTTGAAATCTGAGATTTGTGCTCGAACGAACATCAATCGAAAATAAGTTAAAAGCCAATTAGAAAAGAACTGGCTGGAGCCAGTTCTTTTATTGTTTTAATTCGTATTCGATATTTCGAGATCCATACATTATACGGATAATAGCCACAAGTGCATTCTCATGAACCGGTTGATAAAATACCAGATAATTATCTACAGATAACATACGCAGACCCATAC
>CAZONN010000093.1:0-6001 GCA_964581235.1 uncultured Amphibacillus sp. | reverse complement strand
AAATCCATCATTTATCACCTCTTATGAAATAATTACTTAAAAATAGTTTGACCAACTTTATTCCGTCTATGTATGATAGACTTAAGAATACGATTAAAGGATGAAAAAAATGATTACTTCAGTTAAAAACCAACAAATAAAAACTTGGGCAAAACTTAAACAACGAAAATATCGAAAAGAACAAGGCATGTTTATTGTCGAAGGTGCACATCTTGTAGAAGAAGCGTTAAAAAGTGATTGGGAGCTAGAGACAATTGTGATTGAAGAAAACTTTGAGCCTAATTTTGATTTGAGTAACCAAATTGTTGAGTATGTCAGTGATCATGTTTTTTCATACTTAGCACAAACGAAATCACCGCAAGGAATCTTGGCGATCGTTAGAATAAAATCAGTGACAGATTATGAAAAGAACCGGCTGTTATTACTCGATTCTGTTCAAGACCCTGGCAATTTAGGAACAATGATTCGAACAGCAGATGCGGCTGGATTTAATGCGATTATTTTAGGCGAGGGGACGGTTGATTTATATAACGATAAAGTGATCCGTGCTTCACAGGGATCAATTTTCCATATTCCAATTATTCAAGCTTCACTTGAAGTGGCGATTGATGAGTTAAAAGAATTGGGTGTGGCGATTTGTGCCTCAACATTGGAGCGAGCCGTTCCTGTTCAGACAATTGAATGGCCAGAACAGGTTGCGTTAATTGTCGGTAATGAAGGCTCAGGGGTAAATCAGGCTTTAATTGAAGAATCGGATCTACTCGTGCATATCCCAATCTACGGAAAAGCGGAATCACTTAATGTTAGTATTGCCGCTGGGGTTATGATGTATCAAATGCAACTGAATTGATAAGATAAGTCCTGCTTAGAGAACCTAAACCATCTATCTCTAAGCTAATTGACTAACTACGGACATATTCTCATTTTTTTAGTTGAAAATTGTCCGTAGTCACCCCCACTAGGGACATTATCACAGATTTTTCAAAGCAAAAAGTCCGTAGTTGCGAGACTATGGACATATTGTCGCAATTAAAATCAAAAAAATGTCCGTAGTTTGAGGAATAAAGTTGCAAAATCGTCTGAACTTTTCTATAATGAGAGTCATATATGAAAAGCAATGAAGGAGCTAGTATGCTTTTAACCGATCAATGATACAGGAATGCCTTGCCTTGACTGAAAGCAAGCCCATTGATAAAAGCTGAAGTTTCACTCTGGAGCTGACGTTTGGGACCTTGATCGATTCATTGATCAAGTAAGAACGTTCCGGATTATGTCCGTTAAAACAATCAAGTGGGCAATTTAGATTGCCAACTAGGGTGGTACCGCGAAACTTTCAAACCTCGTCCCTTTTTTGGGATGGAGGTTTTTTTATTTTTTCAATAAAAATAAGTTGAGCTATATTTTATTTAATTCAAGGAGGTCGTTATGATGAAAGAAAAATTAACAGCATTACAAAGTGAAGCACTCGAACAAGTTGAGCAAGCTCAATCTTTAGCTGGTCTAGAGAAAGTTCGTGTCGCTTATTTAGGAAAAAAAGGTCCGATTACTGAAGTCCTTAGAGGAATGGGGAAACTCTCTCCAGAAGAGCGCCCAGTAATAGGGGAGCTTGCTAACAAAGTACGTGAATCAATTGCTGATGCGATTGAAACAGAAAAACGTACTTTAGAAGAGGCTGCATTAAATGAACGCTTAAAAACGGAAACGATTGATGTGACTTTGCCAGGACGTCCAGTTCAGGTTGGAGGTCCACATCTACTCACGCAATTAATTGAGGAAATTGAAGATCTGTTTATTGGAATGGGTTTTGAGGTTAGAGAAGGACCTGAAGTAGAAACGGATTACTATAATTTCGAAGCATTAAATATTCCGAAAGATCACCCAGCACGGGATATGCAAGACTCATTTTATATTACTGAGGAGTTATTATTACGGACACACACATCGCCGGTTCAAGCACGAACAATGGGTGAATATCAAGGCAGTAAACCTGTCAAAATGATTTGCCCTGGAAAAGTTTATCGCCGTGATTCAGACGATGCGACACACTCGCACCAATTTACCCAAGTTGAGGGACTTTACGTCGATAAAAATGTTCGTATGAGTGATCTTAAAGGCGTGCTCAATCAATTTGCTAAGCAATTTTTTGGACCAGAACGGGAAATTCGCTTACGTCCAAGCTTCTTCCCATTCACAGAGCCTTCTGTCGAGATGGATATTTCATGTAAAGTTTGTGAAGGAAAAGGTTGCTCAGTTTGTAAACAAACAGGCTGGATTGAAATTTTAGGTGGTGGCATGGTTCACCCGAAAGTATTAGAAATGGCCGGGTATGATCCTGAGGTATATAGCGGTTTTGCTTTTGGAATGGGACCAGATCGAATTGCGATGTTGAAATATGGAGTTGATGATATTCGTCATTTCTACACGAATGATCGTCGCTTTTTGGAACAGTATCACGAAGCTTAAACGAGGAGGATGAAGATGCAAGTATCTTTAAATTGGTTAAAAAATTATGTTAATTTAGATGGACATACACCCGATGAATTAGCAAGTCTGATTACAAAAGCAGGGATCGAAGTTGATGGTGTTGCTTATTTTGCCGAGAAAAGTACCGGTGTTGTAGTAGGGTCTATCGAGTCATGTGAGCAGCATCCAAATGCTGATAAGTTAAAATTATGTCAAGTTGATGTTGGCGATGAAACGTTACAAATTGTTTGTGGGGCACCTAACGTAGCAGCAGGTCAGAAGGTTGCAGTTGCAAAACCAGGCGCCGTATTACCAGGTAATTTTAAAATTAAGAAAACAAAGTTGCGTGGTGAAGAATCACAAGGAATGATCTGTTCATTAGATGAGTTAGGGGTTAAAGAAGCGTACCTACCGAAAGATGCAGCTGATGGGATTCATGTTTTTTCTGATCAAGTTGTAGTAGGGGCGGATGTAACTGACTATTTAAACTTAGACGATGCAATCCTTGAGTTTGACTTAACACCAAACCGTGCGGATGCACTAAGTATGATCGGTGTCGCCTATGAAGTTGCCGCGATTTTAGATCGTGATGTCCGTCTACCCGAAGAAGAAGTAGAAACGATCGCAGATAAAGCAACAGATCGTGTGACAATCAAAGTTGAGGCAAAAGCAGATAACCCATACTATGGTGCGTTTGTTATTAAGGATATAAAAGTCGGTCCAGCTCCACAATGGATGCAAAACCACTTGATGGCAGCGGGGATTCGTCCAATTAATAACGTCGTTGATATAACAAACTATGTTTTACTAGAATATGGTCAGCCATTACATGCATTTGACTTTGACAAATTTGGCTCAGATCAAGTTGTCGTTCGCAGGGCAACTGATCAAGAAAAAATTATCACGCTTGATGATGTTGAGCGGACATTGACAACGGATCATTTAGTGATTACGAACGGCACAGTCCCAACGGCAATTGCAGGAGTTATGGGTGGGGCAGATTCAGAAGTGTCAGACGAAACGACAACGGTTTTACTTGAGGCTGCTTATTTCGATCCGAAGCGCGTTCGAATCGGTTCAAAAGATCACCAATTACGCAGTGAATCAAGCGCACGTTTTGAAAAAGGTGTTGATCCAAATCGTGTTAGAAAAGCGGGTCAGCGGGCAGCGCGTTTACTAGCCGAATATGCGAACGGCACAGTCCTTAGCGGGATTAGTGAATTTGACGAACTTGATCGATCTGAAAAACAAATTACGATTACAACTGAGCGAGTCAATAACCGTTTAGGAACAAAAATTGAAGCAAGTGAAATTGCGGTTATTTTTGAAAAACTACGTTTCCAGTTTGTCCAAGATGGTGACACGTTCCAGATTACCGTCCCGACCCGCCGACAAGATATCTCAATTTTTGAAGATATCCTTGAAGAAGTTGCCCGGATATATGGTTATGATCATCTACCATATACATTGCCAGAGGGCGGCCAACATGCAGGTCAATTAACGAAAAACCAACAATTGAAACGCTATGTGAAACAGTTTATGGAAGGTGCTGGCTTAATGGAGGCGATCACGTACTCATTAACGACAGATGAGCGCGTCAAACTGTTTGTTAGTCCAGAAGTCGAGGCTGTGAGTAAAGCTGCGGTACGTTTATCACGACCTATGACTGAAGAACATAGTACGCTGAGACAAAGTTTATTACCAGAAATGTTGCATGTTTTATCATACAACGTCGCAAGGAAACAACAGAATTTGGGCTACTATGAAATCGGCAATATCTTTATTGGGAAAGAAGATGTCGTCAAGTCACAGCCTGAAGAAAAACTACGTTTAAGTGGTGCGATTACAGGAAAGTGGCTAACGCATGAATGGCAACAAGAATCGAAAGTCGTAGATTTTTATGTGTTGAAAGGAATTGTCGACGAGCTATTTTCTCGTTTGAACATTACACCAACATATAAACAAGCAGAAATTAATCAGATGCACCCAGGCCGTACGGCACAAATTTTTGTCGGAGATGTAGCGATTGGTTTTATTGGTCAGGTTCATCCATTAGTAGAGAAAGATTTTGATTTAAAAGAGACGTATGTGTTTGATCTCGATTTAGATTATCTATTCTCAATTCATAACGACGAGCCGAGCTTTAACAAGATTCCGCGCTATCCGTCGATAAAACGTGATGTTGCACTAATAGTTGGTGAGACTATTTCGGCAGCTGACTTAGAAGCAACAATTGTCGAAGCTGGTGGGGAATGGCTTCAAAATGTTCACGTCTTTGATGTCTATCAAGGGGAAAACTTAGAAACAGGTAAAAAATCAATTGCCTTAAGCTTGCTCTACTTCAATCCAGAGCGAACGCTCAAAGATGAAGAAGTTGAAGCATCTTATGAAGTGATTTTGGAAAAAGTGAAAGCCGAACATGATGCGGTGTTGCGAGCTTAATAAACAATATAAATGCGTGGTTTTGACAGGATGAAGTGTTATCTGTTGAAGAGTCTATTGAAACGTTTATCGACCACACTAACGAAGAAAATGGTGTACATCTTTACTTCGAAAAAGAAAAAGAAGTTTATGTTTATTTGAATGCTTCGAATGTCATACAAGGTGAAAAAGCAACAGATCCTACTTCAAGTAGGCTGCTGCTTTTTTTGTGTTGGCAAAATGAACTTTGGCGATATTGTTTAAATATGCTTCACTGTTACGACGGATAATTGTGCCGGCGGTTTGGTCGACTTTGGCTGAGGCACCTTTAGGTAAGATCATGCCAACTTGCTTACTTAACCGATCAATCTCTTGCACAAAACGTGAACGCGCTAGAATTGAAGCAGTTGCGACTGCAATTGAGTGGCTTTCTGCTTTCGTAATAAAATAAGTTGAATCTGGTAGGCGTTTATTTTCTGTTCTTAAATGATTGATGTACACACCTGGCTCAGAAAACTGATCGATTAAAATCCCATCAGGCTTGGTTGGAGCGATTTTTTCCAAAAGTGAATTAATCGCAGCGTCGTGGAGCATCGTTTTCATTTTTCCTTGCGTCCAGCCTCGTGCTTGGAGTTGATTGTATTTAGGGTTTGGTAAGGTCATTAATGAATATGGAATCTCGCAGAGCAAGATGTCTTGTGCAATTTTCTCAATCATTGGATCGGATAAGTTCTTTGAATCACGGACACCAAGTTCGCGTAATAATTCGATTTGATCGCTTCTGACGTAGGCGGCGGCAACTGTAATTGGGCCAAAATAATCACCAGTACCAGCTTCATCAGAACCAATAATTGATTGACTAAATAAACTAGAATCTGGGTGATAACGGTGTGTTTGCTTTGGTTTAGAGTCAGTTCTTTTCTTCGTGACATCTTCACCGCCCCAGCGGTTAGCTTCTTGTTCTGAATTGGCTCCCTGAAATAGAACTTTACCAGATTTATAGGCAGTAATTGTTGTTTGATTTGTCTGTGCTGAGAAGACTGCATGTGGTGGAGTCTTTTTAAGCGAAGTTTGGTACGCGACTTGCATCTCGGATAGTGTTTGTTCAGAAACGATT
>CAZONN010000092.1:0-6013 GCA_964581235.1 uncultured Amphibacillus sp. | reverse complement strand
GATTACTATTTAAATAGTTGATAAATGCTTGATGCGTCGGAACAACCGTTAGCTGATAATCTTTGGCGACTTTGTTAACAGCTTCAACATAAGCGACCAACTTCTGATTACCCTCTGACTGAACATCCTCAGCAATAATTGTTGGCTCCATTAAAATAATCTCAGCCTTTATTTCACTTTTCGTCTGATCAATTAATTGACGCAACAACTTTTCATACTGCTCGGGATAAACCTGTTCGATATTAGAACCGTCCACTTGACGCCAAACATCGTTGACACCAATTGAGATCGACACAAGATCAGGATTATGTGCGATCACATCTTCTTGCCACCTTGCAACTAAATCAGTAATTCGATTCCCGCCAATTCCGCGGTTAATCACCTCAGGAAACTGATCAGGTGTATGTACGGCGAAATAATCGCGAATCATTCGAACATAGTTTTCTCCGATATTCGCTTCATCTTCAAAACGACCCCACTCTGTAATACTATCTCCAATAAAAAGAATCCGTTTATAATCCAATTCTTCTTCCTCCTAAACAAGCTTCGACAAATTTTTTCACCTATCTATTATTTCATAAATACGTTATTTTCTGTAGTCATAAAATCACTGAACGATTTTTGCCTGATCGTTTAGCCGCATAAAGTGCTTTCGATCTGGTAAGGCGTTTGCAAATTTTGTTCTAAGCGCCTAATTAGACTCGTTAAATTCTCCTTATTTTTGATTTCGGGTAGTAAAATAATGAACTCATCTCCACCTAAACGCCCAACTGTGTCCATATCCCGGACAGTATTTAAGATCCGTTTACTCATCTGAATAATCACTTGATCAGCTGAAAAAACTGGCTCAATCTTCATTTCGAACCAATGGTAATCACCTTCAACATGACGGAATCTCACCTCAACCGATTAACGTTTGATTCATGATCAACATATGCCTCACCTTTTTAATTAGAATAAGACTATTACACCACGATAAAAGGCTGATTCGGCACAAAAAAAGATGAAAAAGTGGTTCGCAAATAATGCCAACCACTTTTTTCATCGATTCTTCACATAAAAACAAAGATTATTTTTGATATTTAGCAGCTATACCCATTTTTCTTAACACCCATTTTACAATTTCAACGAAAACGACAATACTTGCAGCTGCGCTAATTACGATTAGCCAGCCTTTTCCACCAGGTAACGTGACATCAAAGAAATCATTAATTCCTGGAATTAGAATCACACCGTATAATAATGTAGCAGATAGTAATGACGCCCAGTTTAAATATTTATTATTAAACGGATTTGAACTGAACAACGAGTTAAAGATTGATTTCACGTTAAATGCATGGAACAATTGTATCGTACCTAATGTTGCAAAAGCCATCGTTTCGGCAAGATTAATAGCGATCATTTCTTCTGGTCCCATTCCTAATGTTGGCGCATATTGATAACGGGCAATCCAGTAGACAAACAGGGTAATTCCACCTTCTAGGATACCTTGATAAACAATACTTGGTAGGACACCGTTTGATAAGAAACTTGAACCCGTTTTACGTGGCTTCATCTTCATAATGTTATTTTCAGCCTTCTCCATCCCCAATGCAATGGCAGGGAAAACGTCTGTAACCAAGTTAATCCATAGAATATGAATCGGCTCAAGAATTTGCCAACCAATTAATGTCGCAACAAATAGTGTAATCACTTCACCTAAGTTTGCTGACAATAAATATTGAACCGCTTTTTGAATATTCGCAAAAACTTTTCGTCCTTCTTCAACAGCATGCACAATCGTGGCAAAGTTATCATCTGCAAGGACCATGTTTGAAGCACCTTTAGACACTTCAGTACCTGTAATTCCCATACCGACACCGATATCCGCTTGTTTGAGCGATGGCGCATCGTTTACCCCATCACCCGTCATCGAAATGACTTTATCTTTCGATTGCCATGCACGAATAATCCGGACTTTATGTTCAGGTGATACACGAGCATAGACTGAATATTTCTCAATATTTTCGGTTAGCGATTCATCACTCATATTATTTAACTCAGCACCTGTCAAGACATGTTCTTCATTGTTCGGATCATTTGCATCTAAAATCGTTAACCGCTCAGCGATCGCTTGTGCAGTAATCGCGTGGTCACCCGTAATCATAATTGTTCGAATCCCAGCAGTCCGCGCCTCTTCAATTGATCCACGTGCTTCTTCACGTTCAGGGTCAATCATTGCAACTAAACCAGAGAAGATCAAATCATGTTCAACCGTTGCTGAATTCACTTCTGTTGGTACTTGATCGATAATTTTGTAAGCACCTGCTAATACACGCAATGCTTGACGAGCTAATTGTTCGTTTGAGTCTGAAATAGCTTCGATATCTTGTTCAGTAATCGGAGTGACTTCACCATCGTGATAAATGTTTGTCACACGCTTGATCAACTGATCAGGAGCCCCTTTAACCGCAACAAGATAACGGCCATCTGCTAATTTATGAATCGTTGACATCAACTTACGATCGGAATCAAAAGGTACTTCTTCGATACGTGGCGCTTGCTCAAGTGCATTTTTCAAGTCAAACCCTTTATCCAATACATATTGAATCATAGCAACTTCAGTTGGGTCACCAACTAAGTTATTCTCTGCATCAGTACCGGTATCATTGGCAAAACTTGTTGACCGAATCAACGGATGTTCTAAATTGATCGCTTCATCTGCATCATGAATCTCACCGTTGTAATAAATTTTTTCAATCGTCATTTTATTTACAGTTAACGTACCTGTTTTATCAGATGCGATAATCTGCGTACTTCCTAATGTTTCAACTGCCGGTAATGAACGAACTAAGGCATTCCGCTTCGCCATGTTCTGCGTCCCAATTGAAAGAATAATTGTCGTAATTGCTGGCAAGCCCTCGGGAATCGCCGCAACCGCTAAAGATACCGCTATTAGCAACATTTGTGTCCACGGCATGTCCTGAAATGCAACACCAATTAAGAATGTTAAAATCGCAACACCAATAATTAAGTAAGTCAATGTTTTACCTAATTGATCTTGATCCTTCTGCAGTGGTGTTTTTTGCGCTTCTGTTGATTCAAGCATTGACGCAATATGGCCAACCTCAGTGTTCATCGCTGTACCCGTCACAACACCTAGTCCACGACCATATGTTACATTCGTACTTGAAAACACCATGTTCGTTCGGTCACCAATTCCAGCTTCAGTATCAATTATTGCTGTATTCTTTTCTGAAGGAACAGATTCACCCGTTAATGCCGCTTCTTCCACTTGTAAAGAGTTCGCTTCAATTAAACGCATGTCAGCCGGTACAACATTACCAGCTTCTAAAAGGACAATATCACCTGGAACAATTTCAGCACTTTTTAAGATGGTAATCTTTCCATCACGCCGAACTTGCGCTTCAGGTGAGGCCATTTTTTGTAATGCATCAATCGCTTCCTCAGCCTTGTTTTCTTGAAAAACACCCATAATTGCATTTAAGACAACAACAATCATAATGACAATTGCATCAGATGGCTCTCCACTAACGAACCACGAGACGATTGCTGCAATAATTAACACGATAATCATAAAATCTTTAAATTGAGCGATAAACTTTTGTAATAATGAACTACGACTCCCCTCTTGAAGCTCATTTGGTCCATATTTTTCAATTCTTTTAGCTGCTTCTTGTGAGCTTAAACCATTGTGAACATCCGTCTCTAATTGAGCAATGACTTCCTCAGTCGATTGTCGATACGACTTAACATCTTTCATTTTTTCAGTTCCTCCTTAGTATGTTAACGCATTTTTGTTAGATAAAGTCCTTTCATAGTATACTCAACACCTTTAAATTTCATACAGTAAACAGATTAAAAAAAGACCTATGCGCAGACTATTTAAAATCGGCGGCATAAGTCTCACTATTTAAGTACAGCACCAGTAGACTAATTCACTTTAGTCACTTATCGTTGTTGATACTGACGAGGAACATTTCCTCTAGTTACTCCCTTATGAACTATTCAATTAAGGTAATTATAATAAATGACATGTTAAAAAGCAACATCATTCACGCTATTTTTACAATTTTCGCTGAAAAATTAACCTCTTAAATCAATATTTCCACCCAAATGTGGCTGGACAGATTGTTCAAGCATTCGAATCATTTGCTCTGACTGCATTTCCGCATGATCCATTGTTTTTTTCATCACACTAATTGAGGCCTGCTGCTTCAGTTGTGATTGACTCATCATAATTGATAATTTAGCTATATCCATCGTGATCACCTCTATTTCTAGTTTACCATACTTAAATCTTGTTCGACAATTTTTTCACGAAAAATTAAACTTTCAGTAATTGCAACACACTATATTGTTGTTGCATCGCTTGTGCTGCTGCAAACTGTGCAACTTGAGCTAAAATATTATGCTTCGTAAATTGCATCATTTCTTTGGCAATATCCACGTCACGAATTCTTGATTCTGCTTCAGTTAAATTAATCGACATCGTTGTCAGATTGTTGATCGTATGACCAAGACGATTTTGCGTCGCACCAAGCCGTGAACGTTCACGAGAAACTTGCGTAATCGCGTCATCGAAAATACCTATCGCCTTGTCAGCACCATCTTGTGTTGAAATATCAACACCATCAAGACCAAGCGCTCCAGCACGCATATCATTAATCGAAATCGCGATATTTTGACCCGAGTTCGCACCAATTTGCAAACGCTGATTTTGAAAATCACCATTCAAAAGTGGTTTTTTATTAAATTCTGTATCCCTACCAATCCGTGTCAGCTCATCACGCAACTGTTCAATTTCATCTTGCATCATTTGACGCTCATCATCCGAATACGTCCCAGTCGCAGCTTGTACACTTAACTCTCGCATCCGATGTAAAATCGCATGACTCTCATTCAACGCACCTTCAGCCGTCTGGAGTAACGAAATCCCATCCTGCGCATTTCGAACCGCCATATTAAGCCCACGAATTTGAGCGCGCATTTTTTCCGAAATTGCCAAGCCCGCTGCATCATCAGCCGCTCGATTAATCCGCAATCCAGATGACAACCTGATAATCGACCGCTGTGTCATCGCATAATGGTAAGACATATTCCGAATCGCAATCATCGCACCGACATTTGTACCTAAGCGCATTTTTTTCACCTCTTTTCTATTTTGAATCGATCTCCGAACAGATAAAGCTCTATAGTTGTTATATCGGCATTCATTCAAAAAGATTCAAGCAATTTTAGTTTATCTGCTTGTTTTGTTTTTCACTTCATGTTAAAATTAAATAAGAACATACATTCGCTAAAGTCATCATCTTATTTAGAAAGTAGATGATTCGATTGAAGATGCAAAATCCACACGACAAATTTTTCAAAGCGACTTTTTCTAATATAGAAGTCGCGAAAGATTTCCTTACTTACTTCGTTCCACAACCGATCATAGAGCTGATTGATTTAACGTCACTCAAACTCGAAAAAGACAGCTTCGTCAGTCACAAACTCGATGAAAACTTTACCGACCTACTATTTAAAACAAAAATCAAAGATCGCCCAGCTTATTTACATTTTTTATTTGAGCACAAGAGTTATTTAAGCAAAAATGTCAGCTTACAATTACTTCGGTATATGTTGGAAATTTGGTCTGCGAGTCAAAAGGAAAAGCCCTCGGATGACTTACCAATGGTCATACCAATCGTGATCTATCACGGTGACCCAATTTGGACAATTCCACTTAAGCTAGGTGACTTAATCAACGGTTACCATGATCTACCAGTTGACGTCCAAAAATACGCACCAGACTTCGAATATGTTCTCTATAATGTCATAGACTATCAAGACACAAACTTTAAAGTTCACGTATTTTTGAGGATAATGTTCAACTTATTTCGAGATATTCGTAAGAAAGGACCAAAAGCAATTTTGAAAACCATTTTCCATGCGGTTGACCTGTTAAAACAATTTACTAATCAGGATACTGCACTGCAATATCTAGAAACGATGATGTACTACGTCTTTC
>CAZONN010000091.1:0-6014 GCA_964581235.1 uncultured Amphibacillus sp. | reverse complement strand
TTCACAAAAACAAAAGGAGTGAGTCACCACCCATAAAAGCCTTGTTACACTAAATCTATTATACCATAACCGAGAACGTATGTTTGTGTTTTTCGAGATAATAATTTATAAATTTTCTTTATAATAGTCGTGAGAAAACATTCGACACAGTTAATACTCCAACAAAAAAGAGCCGACTTTTCATTGTCAGCTCTTTTTTTAGTTAATATTTTTCATCAATTAAAGTGTTTAGCATTTCTTCGACTAAATCCCATTCTTCATCAGATTCAATCTGGAATAATGCGAAGTCATCTTCATTTTCCTGCTCTTCGTAGCGGAAAGCAAACACTTCTTGCTCTTCTTCCTCATCTTCTTCGCCTTGCTCAACAGGAACAACAGCTATATATGATGTGTTATTTTCTTCGACATCAAATGTGAATAGCACTTCAAATAGATGCTCCTCACCGTTTTCATCCGGTATAATAATGCGTTCTTCTTCAGATAGTGACATTGTCTCTACCTCCTTAATGTTTTCCATTTAAATAGCCTTGCAAAATCATGACTGCAGCCATTTTATCAATGACTTTTTTACGTTTACCGCGACTCACATCCGCTTCTAACAATACACGTTCAGCCGCCATCGTTGATAAACGTTCATCCCATAGCGTTGTTTTTATATTGTACGTTTTTGTTAGATAGTCAGCATATTTTTGTGACATTTCGCCACGCTCACCTATTGATCCGTTCATATGTTTTGGCAAACCAACCACAATTTCTGTGACCTCATACTCGCTTATTAACGCTGCAAGTGACTGGTTAGCGGTTGTAAAATCATTTTCATTCCAATGAATTGTCGTCAGCCCTTGTGCTGTCCAACCGAATGCGTCACTTACTGCAACACCGATTGTTTTAGATCCGACGTCTAACCCCATTATTCTCATCTTATACCTCTTTATTATGTTCAATGTAAAACTGAACAAGCTCCTCAATCAACTCATCGCGATCAAGTCGGCGAATGAGATTCCTTGCATCTTTGTATCGCGGAATGTAGGCCGGATCACCTGAAAGTAAATAACCAACAATCTGGTTAATTGGATGATAACCTTTTTCCCGTAGTGATTGATAAACAGTTAAGAGTACACCTTTTACATTTTCTTCGATTGGATCTTCTGAAAAATCAAATTTCATCGTTTTATCCATTGAATCCATGTATAAACACCCCGCCTTATTAGATAAATTGAGCTTTATATACTCATTCGTCATCTATCTCTATTATACCTTTATTTTATTTCAAATAACAAGTTACTTTACTGCTGAAATTAATTTTTTTGCCTCTTTTAAAGCTTCAGCAACCATTTCTGGCCTTTTCCCACCGGCTTGAGCCATGTCTGGTCGGCCACCACCACCACCGCCACAAATTTCAGCTGCTTGCTTAATCATTTTCCCAGCATGGTAGCCTTGTTTCACTAAATCTGTAGAAACACCTGCAGCTAGCTGTACTTTTTCATCATTAACGGCTGCCAACAAAATTATACCTGAGTTTAATTTTTGTTTTAAATCATCGACCATTGATCGAAGTTGGTTCATATCCCCAACATTGACCTGTTCTGCCAAAACGTTGACGCCATTGATTTCTTCAACTTGATCAAGAATTTCACTAGCCTCATTATTTGAAAGTTTCTGCATCAGCGAGTCATTTTCACGCTTCACTTGCTTCAACTCTTGGAATAACGTCGCCACTTTTTCTTTTACTTGCATTGGTTTTGTTTTCAATAATTGAGCTGTTTCGGTCAAAATTTCCTCGCGTTCATTAGTATAGTCATAGACGCCTTTACTTGTGAGCGCCTCAATCCGACGAACGCCCGCGCCGATTCCTGATTCGCTAATTAACTTAAATAGGCCAATTTCTGCAGTGTTATTGACATGGCAACCACCACATAACTCTAAGCTGTAATCATCGATTTGAACGACGCGAACGACGTCACCATATTTTTCACCGAAAAGAGCCATTGCCCCCATTTCTTTGGCTTCATCAATTGGGTAAAAACCTGTTTTGACTGGAATGGTCGCCCAAATCTTTTGATTGATCTTCTCTTCGATTGTCTTTAATTCCTCTTCCGTCACGGCACTAAAGTGTGAGAAGTCAAATCGGAGACGGTCTTCTGTTACAAGTGATCCTGCTTGGTTCACATGATTTCCGAGCACTTCTTTTAATGCTTGGTGAAGCAAGTGTGTTGCCGTATGGTTTTTTTCGACAAACTGACGTTTTGCTTGATCGACCGTCACCTCGACAAAGTCGCCTACTTTTAGATGGCCATTAGTCACTTTAACACGATGCAGGTTTTGACCTTTTGGTGCTTTTTTTGTATCTAATACTTGACCTGTAGCTGTTTCACTAGTGATCGTTCCTGTATCAGCGATTTGTCCACCACTTTCAGCATAGAATGGTGTCTTTGCCAAAACAACAAGCACTTCATCTGCTGTAGAACGCTCAACTAATGCTTTATTTTCAATAATTGCCTCAATTGTTGTGTTTAATTTGAGTGTCTCATAGCCTATAAACTCACTTGGCATAGATAGCTTTTGATAAACATCGTCCTGAACTTGCATTGAATCAACCTTTTGACGTGCTTCTCTGGCACGGTCACGTTGTTGCTTCATTTCCGCTTCAAAGCCTTCACTATCAATTGTAAAGCCAGCTTCCGCAACATATTCTTCTGTTAGCTCTTTAGGGAAGCCATACGTATCATAAAGTCGGAACACATCTTTCCCTTGAATAACCGTTGACTTGTTTGTCTGTTCTTGCTTAATAATTGTCTCAAGAATTGCGAGACCATCGTTTAACGTCTCATGGAATCTTTCTTCTTCAGTTTGAATCACATTGACAATAAAGTCACGATTTTGTTTCACTTCAGGGTAAAATGAAGCCATATTTTCACCAACAATATCAACTAATTGATACATAAATGGCTTCTCTAAGTTTAATTGCTTCGCAAATCGAACCGCACGACGGATTAAACGACGAAGCACGTAGCCTCTGCCTTCATTAGATGGTAAAGCACCATCACCAATCGCGAAAGCAACCGTACGAATATGATCAACAATGACTTTATAAGCGGTATCTGTTGTATCATTGTCACCATATTTAATTGTCGTTAATTTTTCAACTTCTTTAATAATCGGTAAAAATAGATCCGTCTCAAAATTAGTTTTTGTCTCTTGCAAAACAGACACAACACGCTCTAATCCCATCCCCGTATCAATATTTTTATTTGGTAATGGTGTGTACGTATCATCTGGATTATGATTAAATTGTGAGAACACTAAGTTCCAAATCTCTAAATAACGATCATTTTCTCCGCCCGGGTATAACTCCGGATCTTCTGGATCATTGCCATATTCTTCTCCACGATCGTAGAAGATTTCCGTGTTTGGTCCACTTGGGCCTTCACCAATGTCCCAGAAATTTTCTTCTAAACGAATGATCCGTTGTTCTGGTAACTGAATCTGATTTTTCCAAATTAAAAAGGCTTCTTCATCTTCAGGATGAACGGTTACTGATAATAGCTCAGGATTTAAGCCAAGCCATTTTTGATCGGTTAAAAATTCCCATGCCCACTCAATTGCTTCTTCTTTAAAATAGTCACCGATAGAGAAGTTTCCGAGCATTTCAAAAAATGTGTGGTGTCGTGGTGTGTAACCGACATTTTCAATATCATTTGTTCGGATTGACTTTTGTACGTTAGTTAGACGTGGATTGTTCGGTACAATTCTGCCATCAAAATATTTCTTTAGTGTTGCCACCCCACTATTAATCCAGAGCAATGTTGGATCGTCAATTGGAATGAGAGGGGCACTTGGTTCAACTTGGTGTCCTTTTTCCTTGAAAAAACTTAAAAACAACTGCCTTACTTCTGATGATGTTAATTGTTTCATCATGTCTTCCTCCTGTTTCTATTTCGTTCGACCATTTGAGTACGTGGTCATTAAAAAACTCTCATCCCTGCATTATCTGCAGGGACGAGAGTTAGCTTCGCGGTACCACCCTAATTATAGTCATACTAAGACTATCATCTTTGTCACTGTTAACGGTGTGAGCCGACAAGTGTTTTAATACTTGTACTCCTAACTTAGCTTCTGTAACCCTTCGTTTAATTTATCTTGCAGCCGTGGATAAATTTCTCTGTGAAACGGTCTGTTACATACTCGTGTTGATCATTGTTTTGGTTATGTTATCTGTTGTTATTATATTGAATAGTCATTGATCTGTCAATTACTATTGAGATAGTGGCTGGTTCATTCATCTCTTTTCATTTTTGCTGAAAAGTGGTTCCCAATCATCTGTACACCTTGAACAATGATAATTAATACGAATACAGTTAAGTACATCACATCTATTTCATATTGAATATGCCCATATCGATAAGCGAGGTCACCGAGACCACCTGCTCCAACAAGTCCTGCCATTGCTGTTGCACCAATAAGACTGACTGTTGCAATCGTTAAACCAAGAATAATCGACGGTCTTGCTTCTCTTAATAACACATTCCAAATGATCGATCTTCTTTTGATTCCTATTGCTGTATATGCTTCGACAACACCAGGGCTCACTTCAAGTAGCGCGGATTCTATCAGTCTAGCAATATACGGCGTAGCATAAATGACGAGGGGAACAATTACACCTCTCACTCCAATGATTGTCCCTGCAACTAATTTTGTAAATGGCAAAATGAAAAATAATAAGATGATAAAAGGAATCGAACGAATGATATTAACAATCACATTAAGCAAACCATAAATCCATCTATTTTCAAACATATAACCTGGTCGAGTGATAACTAAAATAATACCAATGCTGACTCCAAAGATCAGCGCAAAAAAGAGTGAAATGATCGTCATTTGAAATGTTTCGATAAGTGCTTTGTAAATCAGTGGTAACCATTTATCTGTAAACTCCATCAAATTACTCATTATTCACACCCAACTCCTTTACATCAACACCGTTTTCGATTAAAAATTGAAGCGCCTTTTTACGATTTTCCTCTTCCCCATTTAAGTGGACAACAAGAATGCCAATCACTCCATTTTTCAATTCGATAATATTAGCCGCTAAAATATTTGGTTTAATATTAAATTTCAATGCAGTGTCAGCAAGGATCGGGTCTCCTGCTGATGAACCAACAAATGTTAATCTAGCGACAGATCCAGTCACCTTTAATTGATCAATTAATGATCGAGATAGTTTTCGTTGAGAAATTGTATTTAAAAACTTATTTGTTGTTTCATGTTTTGGATGCCTAAACAAGTCTATTGTATGGCCTTGTTCAATCACTTGACCATCTTCCATCACATACACATAATCACAAATCTTTTGAATCACATTCATTTCGTGAGTAATAAGCAAAATCGTAATACCGAATTCTTTATTTATTTTTAATAATAATTCTAGAATTGAGTGCGTTGTTTCAGGATCTAACGCACTTGTTGCTTCATCACTCAATAGAATTTCAGGCTCTTGTGCAATCGCACGAGCAATTGCAACACGTTGTTTTTGTCCGCCTGATAATTGACTTGGATAAGCCTGATGACGATCTGACAAACCAACGATATCTAAATATTTAACCGTTCGTTCGTTAACCTCGTCTTGATCTAAACCCAATAATTTTAGTGGAATGGCGATATTGTCATAGACGGTAGCTGTTTTCAGCAAATTAAATCCTTGGAAAATCATGCCGATTTTTTGTCTTGATTCACGCAGTTTTTGTAAAGGTAAAGATGTTATTTCTACATCATTTATATAGACTTTTCCTGTCGAAGGCCTTTCTAATAAATTAACACAACGAATCAGTGTACTTTTACCTGCTCCACTGTAACCAATCACACCATGTATTTCACCTTTTTTTACGTGAAAATTCACATCTTTTACAGCATCGACGGTACCATTTTTAGTGACAAACGATTTAGATATGTTTTCTAAAACGATCATTCAGTTCTCCCTCTCTAAAACTGGTTAACTCATTTCTTACCAACTTGCC
>CAZONN010000090.1:3760-6018 GCA_964581235.1 uncultured Amphibacillus sp. | reverse complement strand
CTGGTGTATATCATTCAGTTCTCCCTCTCTAAAACTGGTTAACTCATTTCTTACCAACTTGCCTGATATACACCAGGGTATTCACTATTAATAAAATCTTTTACTTCATCTGAATAGTAAGCCTTTTTTAATTTTTCGATCACTGGATCATTGACATTTTCTTCACGTACAACTAAATGATTAACATATGGAGAACCGTCTGTCTCTGTAAAGATTGAATCTTCTGCTGGATTTAGTCCACTTGCCGTTGCAAAGTTTCCATTTATAACAGCTAAGTCAACTTCCCCTAACATCTGTGGAATTTGTGCTGCATCGAGTTCAATAAATTCGACATTTTTATCATTTTTAACAATGTCAAGAGGTGTTGCCGTCGCTCTTTTTTCATCATCTATTTCGATGAGTCCTGCTTCTTCAAATATATTTAGTGCTCTTGCACCGTTTGTTGGGTCATTTGGAATGCCGATTTTTCCGCCTTCTGGTATATCGTTAACATCTGTTAAGTGTTCCGAGTATACACCAATCATACTTAAGATCGTTGGAAATGCAGAAACTAAATTTGTTTCGTGATCTTCGTTGAATTTGTCCATGAAAGGTTTATGTTGATAGCTATTTGCATCAAGTTCACCTTCGTCTAAGGCTGTATTTGGCATCACATAGTCAGAAAATACTTTGATCTCAATTTCCAATCCATCCTCTGCCGCAATCTCTTTCACAATTTCAAAAACTTGCTCATGTGGTCCACCAGTTACACCTACGACCAGCTTATCTTCGCTAAGAGCATTCGTCTTATCACTATCACCGCAAGCGACCAGAAATATAAGTGTTAGAATAATTGATGTAAAAATTAATGCTTTCTTTCTCATTTAAAATATCCCCTTTATTATTTTTCTATTTTTCATAAAAAAATGCCCTTCATTTTGAAAGACATCGCAAAATGCATATTGCTTATCTTTCAGAATAAGGTTATTCTGTAGGAATTGGCACCTTCCCAACCTATAATTGGGGGTTGCTGGACGTCATCGGGCCTAATCCCTCGATCGCTCTTGATAAGTTCCATTATTATTAAATTTATGAAAAATGTATATTAGAAGTTATTATATATATTATTTGTGTTTGTGTCAAGGTTTTCTCGGTATGCCTGACTCAATCCATGTTTAAATTAAACTAATCTGTAAATCCTTAAGATACCATTTAGGAACGATAAATCGTGCCGTTTTCAGTGGGTTGACGACTTGACAGATCTCGGTTTGTCCGACCATACTCATCAACATTGTGACGTCACTCATTGGTAAGCCTGTTTTTGCGACAATTCGGTCCACCATTAGCGAAACGGCTTGATTAGTCGCTTCGTCTAGCGTTTCAGCAGAGGCAATTTGACTGAACACTTGATCATTTTCTAACATCGGTTGCTTAATTTTTTCACCTTTAATCACGTCTAATGTCACCGTTACTTCACCAGCAATTTCGACACCTGAACCACTGATTTCGCCATCCCCCATTGCTGCATGCAGATCGCCTAAAGCAAATAATGCACCTTCAACTGCGACAGGGAAATAAAGCGTTGCTCCTTCTTCAACCATCTTATTATCCATATTTCCACCGTGGTCACCTGGCGTTCCACAACTAACCGGATCACCTTCAGGAGCAACACCGATCACGCCAATCATTTTATTAATCGGTGCTTCAACACCATTAAAAACAACTTTATCGTTTTTGATTGGCATAATTTTCGCTTGAATTTTATCGATCATATCCCCCATTAAACCAAGCCCTGGGACAACCGCCATCACACCTTGTTCACCAACTTCAATTTTTTCAATTTTAACTTTTAAAATATCACCTGGCTTTGCACCTTCAATAAAAATCGGACCTGTCGCTGGATTGACTTTATCCCAATCAAGTTGTTCCATCACATTGTCTTCCGTTTGAATATGGTCAGTAAAGCAATCGTACGTTTCAATCGTTAAAGTTGTTCCTGGACTGACCGTTTTCACCGGTGAATGTTCTTTACTAAAATTATAAATCACACCTGTTTCTCTCGTTAATCTAGACATAACTTTCCCTCCACTATTATCATTGATAATTAATAATTTTAACTAATCCTATTTTAGCAAAGTTCCACAATAGTTGCACACTCTAGACCCCAATTAAAAACAAGCTAAATTTTTCAAGTAGAAATTTAGCTTGCCATGATTAATTTTTCTGAAACGGGTTAAACATAATCACACTTCTAATTACAACCAAGACTGGCACCGCAA
>CAZONN010000090.1:0-3660 GCA_964581235.1 uncultured Amphibacillus sp. | reverse complement strand
GCAATAATTACATACAGTGCCAAATTCGCAGATTGGAGAAACGCGAGTAACACAGCTGGTGACGCACCTAGAAACGGTCCAAAGAAAGGAAGGTAAGGAAATCTTAAATACACCGATCAAGAAATAACGATATCCAGGGTAGATAATCATATTATGGTATGAAAAGGCGTTCTTTAAACATTTATTTTCCGACTATGTTAAAAAATCATATGGTGAGAGATTTTTTTCTTCTTCTGTTTCTTCGGCCAGCTTTTTAGCATACACTTCGTCTTCTAACACTTTCTTAAGTCTGACTTGAAGTGTCGTATTACGGGTGTTCGTATCCTCTTCTCTAATACCAGCTAAAAACGATTGGTCATTGCCACAAATAATCAGTGATTTTTTTGCCCGAGTAATTGCCGTATATAACAGATTTTTTCGCAGCATACGTCGATATGTCCAATCAACTGGCATCACAATGATCGGAAACTCACTACCCTGTGATTTATGAATTGAAATACAATAGGCATGCATGATATTTAATAAGTCATTTCGAGTATAAACAACGTCTATATCATCATATGTAACAACAAGTTGCTCCTCTCTCTCAACATTCTCGGTTGCCTTGAAAATTGAAGTGATTTGACCGATATCTCCGTTAAATACACCATCCTCTGGTTGATTGACGAGCTGAATTACTTTGTCACCTGTTCTAAAAATTGCGTCTTTCGTTTTCATTTCACGAACACCAGACCTCTTTGGATTAACAATTTGTTGAATTTCCTGATTGATTCGATGAATGCCGATATCCGTGCGATACATTGGTGCGAGTATCTGCATATCTTTAATATCAAAGTCTTTCGCTAAGGCCTTTTGGACAATTTGTTTTAATGCATCGATAATGTCATGTGGTTGACACCGAATAAAATTAAAATCACTTGCCTTCGTTAGAGCCGTTTGATCAACTTGATCATGTTTAATTTGGTGAGCAAGTTCAATAATTTTTGACCCTTCTTGTTGGCGATAAACTTCTTGCAATTCCACTGATTGAATTTGTTTTGATGCCAATAAATCTGCTAGCACATGTCCTGGCCCAACCGAGGGCAATTGATCCTGATCACCAACCAATAAAACGTGCATCTCGGTAGGAATTGCTTTGAATAGTTGATTAGCTAAGAAAATATCAACCATTGAAAATTCATCAATTACAATCAAACGACCTTCCAATTGATTGGCTTCATTTTTTTCAAAACCATCTCCACCATCCCAGCCTAATAATCGGTGAATTGTCATCGCTTGTAAGCCAGTTGACTCAGACAGTCGTTTAGCTGCTCTGCCGGTTGGTGCCGTTAAGATAAACGGGAACTTTGATTTGCTTTCATAATCAGACATATCTAACGAGACTTCATGTAAACTACTAAAAGCACGAAGGATCCCTTTAATGACCGTTGTTTTCCCTGAACCTGAACCACCCGTTAAAATCATCACTTTTTCTTCTAGTGCTTGTTGAATCGCTTCATATTGTTCCTTACCGTAGCTTAGTGTTTCTTCTTCTTCAATTTGACCAACTAATTTTAGTAGCTCGGCCTCAATGATTTGATCGCTCTGTTGCTGTTTTAAAATTCGTTTTAAGTTTGTCGAAAAACCCGCTTCAGCATAAAACAAAAATGGTAAATATGCTTTTTCATCATCTAAGACTAAATGATCTTCTTCGGTCATTTCAATCAATTGCTGTTCAATGAGTTCGGTAGATATATGATTCTGTTCAGCATCTAATAGACGTTGAACTTGAAGTTGAAGCTCATCTATCGGCAGATAGACATGACCTTCTTGCATCGATTCATGCAGCACATATAAACAACCCGCACGAATCCGTGAAGGATGATTTAATTCAATTTTGTTTTGACTCGCAATTAAATCAGCCCGATGAAAACCAAAACCTTTAATATCAAAAACATACTGATACGGATTAGACATTAACAGTTCAACAGCTTGCTCTTGATAAGCTTCGTAAATTTTTTGAGCCATCTTTAAACCAATCCCGTATTTCGATAAATGAACAACTACATGATCAAACCCTTGATGCTCACTCAACTTTTCAATGAGCATTTTTTTGCGTTCTGTTGTCAAACCTGAGATTTGATTGAGTACATCTGGATTGTTCATAATTGTTGCAATCGCTGATTCACCTAATTGATCAACAATCCTTGTTGCCGTTTTTTGCCCGATGCCATAAAAAAGATCACTCGATAAATAAGCAATTAAGCCTTCTTTCGTGTCTGGCAAATAACGTTTATAATGGCTCACATCATACTGAGTACCAAAGCGCTTATGTTCAACAATTTTTCCATAAAAAACGTAAACCTCACCTGGCTGCAATTCACTAAAGTAACCTTTAATGACAATCTCAGGTTCTTGATACGATTCATTCGTATCATCTATTTTAATTTTTGCAATGGAAAAATGTTCAGCTGCATTCGAGAAAATCGTATGAATTAATTCTCCTTTGATAAAGTTTTCTGTTTGATTAAGTGGTTGATCTTCCATTACAAATAACTCCTTTATTTGTACCATCATTTAAAACTCTATTGCCATTATAACTGATTTGTGTAGATATTTTAATTAAAGTGTTAATCAATTATGAAAAAGAACTTCCTACTGCTAGGAAGTTCCGCGACGATACATAAATAAATGAACGATATTCAAGATGATCGTAACAGCAACAAGAATCATTGATACAAATACAATGCTATCTATTGTATCCAAAATAGCTGTCCAATCCTGAATCTTCACTATTTGTGATATACTAGAAATTTGTAAGGTTAACGAAATAGCACAGGAACTAAAACTGATCGCAGATAAAGCAAGATAATTTTGATTGTTTCCTTTTTTAATGCGCATTAAACTGATAACAGGAACTATCCAAGCAATTAGTCCTAGGATTAAACTACCTAAATTAAGTAAACCAATCAATTATAATACCCCCTCGTATTTGATTAACTTTGAAAATAATCTTCGGTCTTTTATTTTAATAATGATTGTTCTTGTTCAGGGATTATATTAGCTAAAATAATATAAATAATAAAATTAAGCGGTAAGATAAGTAAAATTAATCTGACACCGAGAGACGAAATATTATAGTACTCAGCAATCCCACCACAAATGCCATAGATCGATCGATCGGTTGCTGACTTTCTAAATTTCCTTTTCATATCATAGCCCCTTCCGAGTAGTGAATTTATCATAATTATAGCATTAATTACCTAATTTGTAATCTGTTTTCATAAAATTTGGATGATCGTTAAAATGATCTTTCTATTCCATCTGATCGATTATTAAATCAATTTGAGTTAACAACTCCATTGCTGGTTCAAAATCAGGATCCATATCGAGAACTGTTTCTAACTGCACAATTGCTTCATCCGTTTGTTCTTGAAATAAAAGCGCGACAGCTAAATTATAGCGAGCATCTGAATGAGTTGAATCTTTGCTGAGAATCGTCTCAAACACTGTCTTCGCTTGATTAATTTTTTCCAATTCAGCTAAAGCTAATCCGTATTGAAAGGCGTATTCAAGTTCATCTTCATTCAAGGCATAAGCTTTTTTTAAATAAGGTAACGCTTCGTTGGTTTTTGATTGCATCCCCAATGACGAAGCCAACATAAAGAAAGCCTCTGCTTC
>CAZONN010000089.1:0-6146 GCA_964581235.1 uncultured Amphibacillus sp. | reverse complement strand
GGTAGCTTCGGCATTTTTTCATCATTCTCCATTGCTTTACCAAACAGGAAGAATACAAATGGATGAACAAGGAAAGTCATTGAAAAAGTAAATGTAATTAATCCCGCTACTTCCGCACCAAACATTCCTTCTTGAACTCCAGCAAATAAACCAAAGTGCGAGATTGCTGATGCTTTAGCCATCACGCTGTAATCGAAAGCCATTTGACTGATACTCAATAAGATCAATCCGCCGAATATGGCAATAATTTGCCAGCCGAAGCCAAATTGTAATAATGACTTCATTTCCATACGATCATCTTTATTGGGCTTTCTAATATTTTGCAGCCCAATGACTAATAGAGCAAAACCAATCACTAGCATAATAATTGAAGGGATCATTAAAAGTGAGCCACGATCCATACTCAAACCTAGGATTGAGAAAACAAAAGCATGCATCGCAAACGGAATGTTAACGAGCATAGGGGCACGATTTGCAGCTTTCTCTCCTAAGTCACCAGCTGTACAAGCACCCGTAAGACCAGTGTGTGATAATGCTCCTGCCATCCCTGGCGCCAAATTGCGAACTGCTCTTGTTTTACCAATATAGATTAATAATGCCATCCCGCCAAACATCCAAAACAGTTGGCCAAAAAATCCATAGCCTAATACAGCTCCGGTACCTTCCATCTCAAACACTTCAATAATACGTGATCCCCCTACTGTAAATGTACCAGCTAAAACGGCAGGAATACCTGCAAATAGAAGTGCTTTGATTGTCGGACCATAAACATATTTATAAGCAACAGCTCCTAATGCTGTTGCGATCACCATTGCAAAGAAAATTGATGGCAATGAAATAAGGTCACTAATCAATTTCGATAAATGGAACGACATAATTAAAATACCAATAATAACGATAATTTCAAGTAATCCTTTACGAATATACAATGGTTTCTCTAAAATTTTCGCCTTATTGTCGATTAAGATAATCGCACCAACCAAGCCTAAATAAGCCATGATCGGATAGTAATTACCTAAATCGCCCTGATTTAAGCCTAAAATTAAACGTGTTGTTGCCTCAATCCCAATTAGTAAGAAGAATGAACGAACTGTTAGCACTAATTGTGTTCTTGTTGTCCCTAAAACTGTTTCTTCTTCATTATGTATCAGTAGCTCCTTGGTTGCACCTGTTTTATTACCAAATATTTTCCTGATTTCTTGTCCGCCAACAAAAAATGTAACGATTAATGCAATATTTGTCGTTTGTGAGACTAATTCAAGTACTGGGAACTCCTTTAGTCCTGGTGTTGCAATATCACTAACGACTAGTAAAAAGCCCATTAATAAGCCAAAAATTACGATAATTAAAATTGGCGAATATCTTGTGCCTGCGACTACAGTCCTAGCAATTAAAATCATTGGAATTAATAACAATAATGTCAATACAAAGTGATTTAATAATTGTAAACTTTCGACCTGTTGAATAAGTTGATCCACCGTATTACCCCTCTCTCATGTTTAATTGAAAACATATTCCGTACTATGATACTTTGTTTTAGATTGAGAGTAAATACAGTTTGAAGCTTGTTCGAAAATTGTTCACATTATCACATGTTATTTAAGTAGGTGAGTTTTTGCTTAGAAGAAATACCCATAAAAAAAGTAGTCAGCATAAGTTTGCTAACTACTTTTTGATTAGTCTTCTGTTGTTGTCACTTCGGCTTCAACGACATTTTTAATAGCTGATCGTTCGTATGTAAGTTTACGACCGCCACCTACGTCAATTTGAATTGACCCTTCATCAAGTGAGTGAATCACACCGTGAAGTCCGCCAATTGTAACGATTTTATCGCCTTTTTTCAAATCTGATTGCATTTGATTAACTGCTTTCTGGCGTTTTTGTTGTGGACGGATCAATAAGAAATAAAATACAACAGCCATTAAAACAAATGGTAGAAGTAACCCGATAATTGATGGAGCTGCTTCAGCATTATTCAGTAAAATGAGATGTTCCATTATTATTTCACCTACCTTTCTTTAGAAGTTTTTTGCGTTAGGTTTATTAAACCCATAGTTTTCAAAGAATTCTTCCCTGAAATCACCAAGTCGATCTGCTTTGATTGCTTCGCGTACTTGTTCCATTAAGTTTAACAGAAAATATAGATTATGATAAGTCGTAAGTCGTAAACCGAGAATTTCATCTGTTTTAATTAGGTGTCTGATATATGCACGGCTATAGTTTTTACACGTATAGCAATCACAATTCGGATCTAACGGTGAAAAGTCACGAGCAAATTTTGCATTGCGGACGACTAAACGTCCCTGTGACGTCATCAATGTGCCATTACGAGCAATTCTCGTTGGTAAAACACAATCAAACATGTCAATACCACGGATTGACCCATCAATTAGCGAGTCAGCAGAACCAACACCCATTAAATAGCGTGGTTTATCAGTTGGCAAAAATTGAGTTGTGTATTCAACCATTTCATTCATAACATCTTTCGGTTCACCTACAGACAACCCGCCTATTGCATAGCCAGGAAAATCTAGTGATGTCAGGTCTTGTGCACTTTGTTTACGAAGGTCTTTATATTCCCCGCCCTGAACAATACCAAATAAGCCTTGATCTTCAGGACGTTCATGTGCCGTCAAACAACGTTCAGCCCAACGGCTCGTTCGCTCGACAGAGTCTTTCATATACTTATGCTCAGCTGGAAATGGTGGACACTCATCGAATGCCATCATAATGTCAGAACCGAGTGCATTTTGAATCTGTGTTGCTTTTTCTGGTGTTAAAAATAGTTTTTCACCACTAATATGATTTCTAAAATGAACACCCTTTTCTTCAATCTCACGTAAATCGCTCAAACTAAACACTTGGAAACCACCTGAATCAGTTAAGATCGGTCGATCCCAATTCATGAATTGATGCAACCCGCCAGCTTCTTTAATGATATCTTCACCGGGTCTCAACCATAAATGATAAGTATTTGACAAAATAATTTGGGCATTAATTTCTTTTAATTCTTCAGGTGTCATCGTCTTCACTGTTGCAAGTGTACCAACCGGCATAAACATCGGCGTATCAAATGATCCGTGTGGTGTATGGACCCGTCCTAAACGTGCACCTGTTTGTTTACATGTTTTAATTAATTCATATCTGATTGCTGTCATGCTCTCACTTCTTTCCATTAAAAATTAGATAATTAGCATTGCATCGCCAAAACTAAAGAAACGATACTCGTGCTCAATTGCTGTCTGGTAAGCTTTCATCACAAATTTTCGTCCAGCTAATGCGCTAATTAACATGATCAGTGTTGATTTGGGCAAATGAAAGTTTGTAATCATACCATCAATTGCTTTAAATTGATAAGGTGGGTAAATAAAAATTGATGTCCAACCACTGGCCGCGGTAATTTCACCATTATTATCACTAGCAATTGCTTCAAGTGATCGAGTTGAGGTCGTTCCTACTGCGATAATTCGACCGTTATTTTTTTTCGCTTGATTGATTTTCTCCGCCTCATTAGCTGACAAATGATAATATTCACTATGCATATCGTGATCTTCAATTGACTCTACGCTAACAGGGCGAAATGTTCCCAATCCTACATGAAGCGTAACAAACGCAATCTCTATCCCTTTGGCCATAGTTTTTGCCAAAAGCTCTTTAGTAAAATGTAAGCCTGCTGTTGGTGCAGCTGCCGAGCCTTCTGCTTCTGCATAAACCGTTTGGTAGCGATCTTGGTCTGCGAGTTGTTCCTTAATATAAGGCGGTAAAGGCATTTCACCTAGTTCCGTTAGCACTTCTAAAAAAATGCCTTCGTAGTCAAAGCGAACAATCCGTCCACCGTGTTCGAGGCGTTCGGTGCATGTCGCGATCAGTTTACCATCACCAAAATTAATCTGGGTGCCTATTTTAACTTTTTTTGCAGGTTTAATTAAAACTTCCCAATGATCATCTTCTTGTTGATGCAACAATAGGAGTTCAATTTTTGCCCCTGTATCGGCTTTCACACCGTATAGTCTTGCCGGTAAAACCTTGGTATTGTTCAAGACGAGGCAATCGCCTGGCTTGAGATAATCCAAAAGGTCACTAAAGTGGCGGTGCTCAAGGCTTTCATCGTTGCGATTCATGACGAGCATTTTAGATGCTGTTCTGTTTTCGAGTGGCGTTTGAGCGATTAAATGCTCAGGTAGGTCAAAATCAAAATCTTCTATCTTCATATTTGTCTCCTAAAATATATTAGTCATTTGTTTTTGGTAGAGGTCGATTAAAGTGGTGATACGTTTTATCTGTTGCAATTCTACCACGTGGCGTTCGTTGTATGAAACCTTTTTGCAATAAAAATGGTTCGTAGACGTCTTCAATCGTTTGTGATTCTTCACCAATTGTCGCAGATAACGTATCAAGACCGACCGGTCCACCTTGAAATGCGTCGATAATCGAGATCAACAATTTATGATCAATATGGTCCAAGCCAATTTTATCAACTTGGAGCATTTGTAATGCATGTTGGGTTGTCGCTAAGGAAATTTCATGTTCACCTTTTACTTGTGAAATATCTCGAACTCGTTTAAATAAACGGTTCGCTATTCTAGGCGTACCTCTTGAACGGCGGGCAATTTCGAGTGCTGCTTCTTGATCAATCGGCATCTCAAAAATGATTGAGGTTCGCTCGACAATTTCTCGTAAATCATCAATTTCATAGTATTCAAGTCGACTAAGCACACCAAATCGGTCTCTTAATGGCGCGGATAAAAGGCCTGCTCTTGTCGTTGCACCAATCAAAGTAAATGGCGGTAAATCAAGCCGAACCGATCTTGCTGATGGGCCTTGTCCAATGACGATATCTAAACAAAAATCCTCCATAGCAGGATAAAGAATTTCTTCAACAGCTCTTGGCAGGCGATGAATTTCATCAATAAATAAAACATCACCAACTTCAAGTGAGGACAGAATTGCGGCTAGATCCCCTGCTCGTTCAATTGCTGGTCCAGATGTCGTTCTGAATTCAACGTTCATTTCATTGGCAATAATTGAAGCCATTGTCGTCTTACCAAGCCCAGGTGGTCCATATAACAAAACATGGTCAAGTGGTTCGTTTCTTAACTTAGCTGCTTCGATAAAAATTGCTAAATTATCTTTTGCTATCGTCTGACCAATATACTGTGCTAAGCGTTGTGGTCTTAAACTTAACTCAATTTCTTCCTCTTCATCAAACTGTTCACCAGTCACCATGCGTTCATCCAAATTTCTCACCTCAATTACGATTTCATTAACAATGCTAAGCCAGCCTTAATTAATTCATCAGTCGTTACAGATCCAACTTTTTTCAACTGTGGCGTGATCGCTTTAAGCTCGCGATCACTATAACCTAATGTTTTTAATGCTTCGATCGTTTCAGCTACTGCTTTCTGATCGATTGACTGATTCGATTTGTTCGTCTGTTCATTAAATAAATCAGGTTGCAGTCTAACTTCAAACGGCAATTTCCCTTTTAAGTCTAGAATCATTTGACGAGCCGTTTTTTTCCCGACACCAGGAAACTGTGTTAAGAACTTTTCATCTTCTTCTTCAATAGCTACGACAAATTCATCGACTGAAATGTTCCCAACAATCGCTAAGCCACTTTTCGGACCAATGCCTGAAACGGTAATCACATGAGTAAACAGCGTTTTTTCATCATGATTTCTAAAGCCATACAATATTTGAGCATCTTCACGCACATGCTGGTATGTATTTATTTTGACTGTTTGGTTTAATTTATCTTGAAAATAAAATGGGTTAGCGCAAATAATTTGATAGCCAACACCATTCACATCAACTATAACAGCTGATTCTGTTATTTCAACAAGTTCTCCCTTAATATATGCAATCACACGACATCCGCTCCTAACATTTTACTATACCTTCTTAAAACCTATTTTACCACACAATCGTATGTTCGCATAGATTTCTGGATTAAAATAAAAAAGAGAGCCGATTTAATCGGACTCTCCATGGACCTCTTCACTGGGAATTTGGTGACAAAATACGTCAATCACTTCTTCATATGTCTGTTTCGAATCAATTTTGATCCCTTTTTTAATTGCTCCTGATCTGTTTCTGATAAAATACCAATATCAACTTCATAAACTGTCTGAATGTTTTGATTGTAT
>CAZONN010000088.1:0-6177 GCA_964581235.1 uncultured Amphibacillus sp. | reverse complement strand
AATTGATGCCAATTTTGTTGAATGATTTTGGTCAGCTATTGTTGATAATGTGTAAACTCAGGCAAACCGCACAAACTTAACCAGTGTTATTTTTGGTTTATTCAGTCAAACTAAAATCGTTCCAAGTAGGTGCTGTAAAAGGAGCGAATAAAGATGGTCAGTATTGATTATGATAAAGCTTTATACTATACGATTTGGCAGCAGTGGGATGATTTAATCGTCATTATGGTGCGGACGACAGACGATTTGTTAGCCAAGAAAATTAAAGATTTTTTAAGTGCCTTTCAATCCGAAAAAAACACCCAAATAATCATTGAACAACACGAAAACCTACTGCACTATTTGGATCATGCAATGGCAATTTAAACAGGGAGGTCTCCCTATCCCCCATTATTTAACATATAGGCGCGCCAAATTTTCAATTGGAATCGCCAGGCCAATTTTACCATATTCCTGATCGGTCGTTGTCGCATAAATGACACCAACAACTTCACCAAAATCATTAATCACCGGACTTCCGCTATTACCACGGTAAACAGGTGCATTCAGCACCATCACTTCTGTTTCAAGGGAATGGCTAACTGATACGCCGATCCAATCGCCTTCGTTTGCGATACCATTAAATTTTAAAGGATTCCCAATAAATATGACTGATCGATCACGACCGAGATCCACTTGATCAGCTAATAATAAGAAGGGCAATCCAACACCATCAACTTTAATAAGCGCTAAATCAACTGCATCATCATGTGCGATAACCTCACCAAGAAAAATCCCTGCCTTAGGATAATTGACGAGCACCGTTTCTTCGCCTTCAATGACGTGATGATTTGTGACGATTAAACCATCATCAGTAATCCCAAAACCAGTTCCCTTACCATCACCAGTATCAATTACTACAACCGCTTCTTTATAATCCTGTATCGTTTGATCAGCAGATAACCTTGCCGATGTCATTAAAAAATCAATCGCTGGAATCGAGAATGTCTGAGGTAAAATAGCGACAACATTTAACAACAAAGCAAAGATAATAACCCGAAAAATCCACTTTCGAGACTTTGGCTGATCTTGCTTAACGACTTTTTTGTTTTTTTCTCGTAACGCTGCCTTTTCTTGTTCGAGTAATTCAAGCATCTCTTCCAGCTCAATCTCTTCATGAAAATCAGCATCAACAACAGGATGCAAATCATCTTCATTCGTCATCAAATCACCACATTTCTCTTACTTCTTATCTTAGTATAGCAAAGTTCGACATTTCCCGGGAAATATCGCCGATAGAAGATGTTTGATTTTTCTGTCTACTTTCTTTATGATTAGTAAAAACACTAAGGGGATAATCAGATGCTATTAGAAGATATTTTAAAACATAACGATCAGTTTGTTGAAAATAAAACCTATCAATTATATACTACCGACGGTGTTCCAAACAAACACGCCGTCATTTTAACGTGCATGGACACGCGCCTAACCGAACTATTACCAAAAGCGATGAACTTCAAAAATGGCGACGTAAAAATATTAAAAACAGCAGGAGCAATTATCAAACATCCCTACGGCAGTACGATGCGCAGTATTTTAGTTGCAACTCATGCACTCCAAGCCAATGAAGTCTACGTCGTTGGCCACCATGACTGTGGCATGAGCAAGCTCGACTCAAATCATCTCATCGAACAAATGAAACAAAACGGCATTAAACAAACTGACTTCGATCGCCTCGAAATTAATCCACACGAATGGTTTAAAGGTTTTGAACAGATTGAAGAATCAGTCAAAAGTTCGGTTGATCTAATTAGTAATCACCCATTACTACCGACTCACGTACCCGTACACGGCCTAGTGATCGACCCGGAAACCGGCAAGCTCGATCTCGTCATCAACGGCTACAACTAAACCTAAACCTAAAAAGGTGCTAACAACAAAATGTCAGCACCTTCTCTATTTAGCAAGTTGATAAATTTCCTCAATCACACGCTTCGTCGCATCTTGACGCTGGTATTGTTTCATCTGCGCCTTAATCTCATTTTCCGATGCCATCAGGTCAGTTACCTTCTCTGAAAAACTCTCCTCAGTTAAATCCTCTTCAAATAATACATGAGCATACCCTTGTTTTTCGAAGGCCTCCGCATTTAAAATTTGATCACCACGACTCGCCTGACGTGAAAGTGGAATCAATAACATTGGCTTAGCTAATGCTAAAAATTCAAATATCGCATTTGCACCAGCTCGTGTAATGACAAGATCTGTTGCCGCAAGTAGATCTGGCAATTCCTCGCTAACATACTCGAACTGCTGATAGCCAAATTTATTAATCGTTGGATCAAGATTACCTTTACCACAAATATGAATAATTTGATGCGTCTCTGTTATCAGATCAAGCTGTTTACGAACGACTTCATTAATCTTTTGTGCACCTGCACTACCACCCATTACCATAATAACAGGTTTTGATTCAGTTAAACCAGCAAATCTCAATCCACGCTTCCGATCACCTTCAAACAACTCAGGCCGAATGACAGCGCCAATCCAGCTCGTCTTCTCTTTCGGTAAGTGCTCCAATGTCTCAGGAAACGTCGCGAGAACCTTTTTGGCAAAAGGAACGGCAATTTTATTTGCTAAACCTGGTGTGAGATCAGATTCATGAATCACCGCAGGAATTCGCTTCAGTCTCGCGCCGATTAAAACAGGCACAGACACAAAACCACCTTTAGAAAAAATCACTTGGGGCTTTGTTTTTCCTAGGATTCGGATTGTTTGGCCGATGCCTTTTAAGACTTTAAATGGGTCTTTAAAATTCTCGATTGAAAAATAGCGGCGTAATTTACCGGTTGAAATTGAATGATAAGTCACACCAGCTAACGGTTCAATTAGCTCGCGTTCAATTCCATTTTTCGAACCAATATAATCGATCGTCCAGCCTTCGTGTTTGAGGATTGGGATGATCGCTAAGTTCACCATCACATGACCAGCAGTTCCTCCGCCGGTTAAAACAATTTGCTTTTTCTCCATAAGATTGTACCTCTTTCGTCAAATCATACTCTAATCTATTCATAGTTTAGCACAAACATTAATCGAGAAATAGCTTTTCATGAATGTGTCGATTGTGCAACTTTAATTAAGTCTTCTTTAGAAATTGGACGTGATGGCTCTGCATCACCGATCGCACCTGAACGGAACTCAAGTTTGTAGCTTAAACCTTTGTTTTCCCATGTTAAAACTTTGGCAAAGCCATTATCATCATAGTAGGCTCGAGTAGTTGAATCTATGTCAATGTCTTCCGCATCGCCACTGATAGAAAAAGTCCCTTCTGTCACTTGAAATGTGAGTAAATCATTCTCACGTGAGTAAAAACTGATGTCAATCGCTTCTTCGTTGGTTCCTGCAATTAAGTAAGGGTCAGAAATGATAAACTCAACTGGCATAGGGAGGTATTGTGGTAGGTCTGGCGAGAAAGAAACTTGATTAATTGTGGCTTCTACTTGTTTTGTTTCAAATTGATAGTAACCCTCTGGTACTTCCGCTTCACTTTGGCAGCCGATTAGCAAAAATAAGCTGACAGCAAAGAGTCGATACCAGCATTTACGTTTCATAGCATCACTCCTACGTTTATAGTTTACATTTTTGTCTGTTACAAATATAGACGACTGAGATTAAAATTTGTTACATTTTGAAGCATTATGTATCAATTTCAGATGAAATCTTTAAATTCCAATAACTTTTCATGTCATAATTAGTCGTTATTACCTGAAAATAATTGTATAATAATTCACGATTAATTGCCCTTCGAATCCCAATAGTTTTCAGAAAATAAAAAAGACACCTCTTTTTGTCGAAGCATCTTCATTTTCACTTAATGCATATTTGGAAAACCCTGTTGTTTCAAAACATCATATGCAATAATCGCCACTGTGTTTGATAAATTCAATGAACGAACCTTATCATTTTTCGCCATATGAATTCTTAAACACCGATCCTCTTTACCTTTCAACAACTCTCTCGGAATCCCACTCGTTTCCCGACCAAACACAAAAAATAAATCACGAGCCGAATCACTAAAATCAAACTCTGAATAATATTTTTCCCCAAAGTTCTCAATATAATAAAATTCACCCTGACGATTTCGCTCATACAACTCGTCAATCGAATCATAATACTGAACATTAACATCATACCAATAATCAAGCCCAGCACGCTTCAACATCTTATCATCAGTTGAAAAACCAAGCGGCCGAACCAAATGTAACGTCGCATTCGTCGCCAAACACGTTCGGGCAATATTGCCAGTGTTCGCTGGAATCTCTGGTTGAAATAAAACAATATGAATACTCATCCTCGTCACCTCTTACAAATCAATCGTGACTATTATAGCACATCCGCACCTATCCGAAAAAATTTATATTGGCACTCAGGCGTCCACGCCATCGAATCCTGATCATCCCAATACCGATGCCGTGAATTATTCGTGTGCGCATTGACCAACGGCATCCGATCCGCATTTTTCGCAACCACAATCGTCGAATGATCATAGCGCCCATCCCCCCTGAAAATCGTTCAAGCGCTTCAGCAGGTGTCAACTCAATCATTGGATTTAAACGATAGTCGGCGTCATCATAAATTTGTTCCGGAAGCTCTTCGTCCCGTTGGAGATTTTTTTATAAAAGTATGCTCGATGAAGGCGACATTGTTCCTCACGATAAAAGCGCTGATTTTTTTTAATTAGAAAAGTGATGTGTAATTGATAGTCTAGTTGCTTTTCTTGATTTGGTAATTGACGCTTGCTATAAACATGGCTTTTGCCAGTCAAACGAATCACCTGATAGCCGCGCTCTTGATGCAATTGTATAATCTGATTAACCCAGTTTGATTTTCCTTCAGTTAATTGATCAAGCCAAAACTGATTTAAATTCATTACAAATCACCCCTCCATAATCAATTTATGAAGGGGCGCTTGTCTATTATGTCGCGATCTGTTCAAATCGCAAGCCTTTTTCCATTTCTTCAATCACTTCTGGATCAGTCTCCGTCTCCATCGCATCCCGGATCGCTTGATAACTATCAGAACGACCAATTTTTCCGATCGCCCAAGCAGCCGTTCCACGAATGAACGGCCGTGGATCATCGTTCATCAATCGAATCAGCTCATCAACAGCCGATTCCTCTTTATAATTTGCTAGCGCGATTATCGCATTGCGCTGAATTGGGTTCTTCCCGCGCCAAGAACCTGCCATGTTACCAAACTTTCTTTTAAACTCGCGATTTGAGAGCGACAATAGCGGTAAAAGTTCAGGCTTAACAAGCTCAGGGTCCGGCTCTAACTCTGGATGAAGGTGGCTATCGATCCCTCTATTTTTCGGACAAACAACCTGACAGTTATCAAAGCCATACAGATGATTACCGATTTTTTTCCGAAACTGTTCTGGCATAAATCCCTTCGTTTGTGTCTGGTAAGCAAGGCACACTTGAGAATTTAAACGTCCAGGAGCCACGAGCGCACCTGTTGGACAGAGATCAATACAAAGTGTGCAATCCCCGCATCCATCTTCAACCTCTTCATCTGCAGGAAACGGCAGATTTGTAATCATCTCGCCAAGATAAACATATGAGCCAAATTCAGGCGTGATAATCAAGGTGTTTTTTGCACTCCAACCAATCCCAGCCCGCTCTGCAACCGCCTTGTCAGCTAGTTCACCTGTATCAACCATAATTTTTGACCGAAAACCCGGCACACGTGATGCAATATATGTCTCAAGCATTTCAAGTTTTTCCCGAACAACATAATGATAATCTGTCCCCCAGGACGCCCGACAAAAAGTCCCGCGCCTCTTTCCGCGTTCGTTCTTAACACGTTCCCGCATCTTGGATGGATATGCAATCGCAATCGCGATAATTGATTCTGCTTCAGTTAAGTGAAGCTCAGGTTCCGTCCGTTCCTCGATTGTTCCTTTTTCAAAACCCGATTGATAACCTGCATCCTGCTGTGCTTTTAAGCGCGCTTTCATCTCAGAAAACGGATTGGCCGCGGCAAAACCAATTTTATCGATACCAATTGTCTTAGAATACTCAATGATATCCTGTTTTAACTGTTCATTAGCCAATCGTTAGCCTCCTTTAACTTATTATTCCTGGATATATTTGGATTGCGTGCGATATTTTTGATTTGCGTGCGAACGCACAGTCAAT
>CAZONN010000087.1:0-6195 GCA_964581235.1 uncultured Amphibacillus sp. | reverse complement strand
CTTGTAAATCTTCTCTTTTCAAATAGACGTTACAGTTATAGCGATCTGACAGGATAACATCTTTTTGTAAAGGCGTTCGTTTAATGACATCTTTGATTCTTTGATAGGCAATCATGACGTCCTTTATGTCTACTGACTGTAATGGTTCACTCATAGTTAAAAATCCCTTCTACTTATAAATAACCAATTTACCATACGATTTGATAAACAGTTTGAATCTTAAGAAAGAGGCAACACATCAGATCGTTGCCTCTTGATATTTTAAGCCAATATATCCGTTAATTGAGGGACAATCTGTTTTTTTCTAGAAACAACACCTGGTAGTATCGCTTTATCTTCCTTTAATTGAACGTTAAATGCTGAGTCAACAGCGTTTACTTTATCACCAAGGCTAATTATAATTGAATCGTTTGTTAAGATATTTGTTATCATTAAGACAAACAAATCTAACTTATTATGAATAATAACTGCTGAGATTGCTTTTTTAATCTCTGTTTCTTGTGCAAGTAATTCATCAGGATCAACTGTATTGATTTGAGCTACTTGAACTAAATTAGTGCCCATTTCAAATTGCTTGGCATCTAATGCGAGCAATTCTTCGATAGTTTTTCCAGATAAGTCTGCACCTGCTTTTAGCATTTCAAGACCATATACCTCTGGATCAACGTTTGCGATCGTTGCAAGTTCTTTAGCTGCTGCGATATCCTCGTCTGTACAAGTTGGCGATTTAAACAATAAAGAATCTGAGATAATTGCAGATAGCATGAGTCCTGCAATCTCTTTTGTAATAGCAATATTGTTTTCTTTAAAAAGTTTGTTTATAATAGTCGCTGTACATCCAACTGGTTCAGCTCGATAATATAGTGGATCAGCCGTTTCAAAATTAGCGATTCGGTGATGATCGATAACTTCTGTAACTCTAACTTTATCAATATCATCCGCACTTTGTTGTTTCTCGTTGTGGTCAACTAGAATAACTTCATCAGTTTCATCGCCAACTGTTAAAACAACTCTTGGTGCTTCTACATTGAAATAGTCTAATGCGAATTGGGTTTCACTATTCGGGTCACCTAACGCAACTGCTTCTGTATTATCACCGATTTGATTTTTAAAATAACTATAAGCAATTGCTGATGCAATTGTATCCGTATCGGGGTTTTTATGCCCGAAGATTAACTTCTTGCTCACAATATCTCTCCTTCAAATATAACGTTAGATTTTTATTCTCTCTATATTCTAACGCAAAACAGAAATTGTTTCATTAAAATTTTATTTTCTATATTGTCCAGCTCCAGATAATTGGTACTTAGTCGACGTCAATGCTTCTAACCCCATTGGACCGCGAGCATGTAACTTTTGAGTACTAATTCCAATTTCAGCACCAAAGCCAAACTCAAAACCGTCTGTAAATCTAGTCGATGCATTATGATAGACACAGGCAGCATCTACTTGATTTAAAAATTGAACTGCGTGTTCATTTGAGTTCGTCACAATTGCTTCAGAGTGACTTGTTCCATATTTATTAATGTGTTCAATTGCCTCATCAACAGATTGAACAACTTTGACTGCAAGGATCATATCTAAATATTCTGTTTTCCAATCATCTTCAGACGCTTCTTGGATCGTTGGATCCGCTGATTTCACCTTTTGATCACCACGTAAGTCAACTTGCTCGTCTATTAAAACTTGAATAAGTGCTTTTCCGTGATGATTAAACCATTCTTCATGAATCAGTAATGTCTCAATTGCATTACAAACAGATGGTCTTTGTGTTTTTGCATTAATCACAAGTTGAAATGCCATTTCAGGCTCAGCTGATTGATCAATATACATATGACAATTACCTGAACCAGTTTCTAGTACTGGAATTGTCGATTTTTCAATTACAACATCAATTAAACTTTGACTTCCACGAGGTACTAACACATCGATATATTCGTTCATTTTGAACATTTGCTCCGCCATCGCTCGACTCGTATCCTCCAATAATTGAACGCTATCGACAGGTAAATTGGAGTTATTTAGGGCGATTCTAATTGATCGTACAATTGCTGTATTTGAATGAATCGCCGACGAGCTTCCACGCAACAACACTGCATTACCAGCCTTCATACATAAGGCAGCGGCATCTACAGTTACGTTAGGTCGTGCTTCATAAATAATACCAACGACACCGATAGGAACGGATACCTTTTTTAGTTCAATGCCATTTTCTAATTCCCAACTGTCTAATTCTTGATCGATTGGATCAGCCAGTTTCACTAAATCTAGTAGACCGTTACTAATGTCTTGGATTCGCTCTGATGTAAGACGGATGCGATCCATAACCGCTGTTGAAATTTGTTTAATTTCTGCTTGCTTCAAATCTTCAACGTTTGCCTGTAAAATTAACTCTTGATCCGTAATCAATTGTTCGGCGATTAATCTCAAGGCTTCATTTTTAGCATCGGCTGATGCATGTGCTAACTTAGCACTCGCTTCTTTAGCTTGACGTCCTAACTGTTCTAAATGTACCATTCTTAATCCTCCTTAATTGAAATAATTAATTTGTTTCGATGGATAATCTCAGGCTTGTTACAACCAGTGTTCATCATCGCTTCTTCACTACTTAAACCTTTGACTTGGTTAATTTGTTCGGATGAATAATTAACTTGCCCTCTTGCAATTGTCTGTTTACCATCATAAATCTCAACAACATCATCTTGAAAAAACACACCTTCTACTGAAGTTATTCCTACAGCAAGTAAACTTTTCCCTTGGCTTAATAATGCTGTTTTTGCTCCTCGATCAATGTGAATTTTTCCTTTTGGAGTCGAATGAAAAGCCAGCCACTGCTTCTGTTTTCGTACATGTGGCAGATACTCGTCGCCAACGTACGTTCCATCACCGACCCCATCTAAAATTCGAACAAGCTTATCTACTCCAACATCTTTTCCAATGAAACAATTCACCCCTAAAGTTGTTGCCATTTGAGCAGCCATTATTTTAGACTTCATTCCGCCAGTACCTTGCTTTGAACCAGCACTTTGACTTGTTTCTTGAATCATCTGATCAGAAATATAGTCAATCTTATCGTAACGTTTAGCCTCTGGATAATCATTTGGATTTTTGTCATAAATGCCATTGATATCTGTTAACATGATCAAAGCATCAGCATTAACTAAGCCACTTACTAAAGCAGATAACATATCATTATCACCAAAGGTCAATTCTTCGATTGCTACTGAGTCATTTTCATTAATTATTGGAATAACCCTTCTTTTCAATAGTTCAGTAATTGTTTGATAAATATTTGAAAATTGAACTTCTTCTGAAAAATTATCTCTTGTTAAAAGTAATTGTGCTGTCGTATAACCATGTTGTTTAAAGACATGATTATAAGCTTCGATTAATAAACCTTGACCTACTGCAGCCGCAGCCTGTTTTCCCGCCACTGTTACTGGTCTGCTAACATAACCAATTTGTCTAAAACCAGCGGAAATCGCACCCGATGAAATTAAAACAACTTCAACATTTTGGTCCATTAAGTAGGCTAGAGCCTCGCTATGCTCTGTTAATTTTTCAATTGATAACACACCGTTTGAGTGTGTTAATGAGCTACTGCCAATTTTGACGACAACTCGTTTGTTTTTCAATTTCAACGCCTTCTTTCTATACAAAAAAAACTGTTTACACCATTACAAAAATTGTAATGGACGAAAACAGTTCCGTGGTACCACCATCATTGATAAGGAAAAACTTATCCTCTTAATTTTAGGTAACGCCCAAACGTTGAGCGGTTAGCATAGCTAACAATTCAGAAGATAGGTTTCAATAAAGAGTGATCGACTCAGAATGTTTCAGCCCATGCATTCTGTTCTCTTATGTCGCTTCATTATTTACTTGATCTTCATCATTATTATTATAAATATAAGATTGCTTCTATTATCCACAAGCACACCACAACTGTCAAGCCTTTTATCAGAATAATCAGTCTAAGTAATTGTTGTTTGTCTTTTTAATTATTAACTTGTATATTTAATCTTCTATTCTGTCAATCCAATTAAACTTATCTTCTAATTCTCCGTATTGGATGCCGGTGATTGTGTCGTATAATTTTTTAGCAATTTTGCCTGTTTCTTGATTGTTAATAATTAACGGTTGACCATGACAATTTAACTCACCAATAGGCGAAATGACTGCAGCTGTTCCAGCACCAAATGCTTCTTCTAAACGACCTTCCTTATGAGCAGTTATCACTTCATCAAGTAAAATCTTTCTCTCAATGACAGGCATGCCCCAATCCTGTAAAACCTTGATCACAGAATCTCTTGTTACTCCTGGAAGAATACTACCGTTTAATTCTGGTGTAATGACTTGGCCATCTATCTTAAAGAAAACGTTCATACTACCGACTTCTTCAATATATTTCTTCTCGTGGCCATCAAGCCATAGAACCTGAGCAAAACCATCGACATCAGCTTTTTCTTGAGCAATTAAGCTACTTGCATAGTTACCAGCTGTTTTTACTTCACCAGTTCCACCTTTTACCGCACGAATATATTCAGTTTCAACTGCAATTCTAACAGGATTAATCCCTTCTTTATAATATGCACCTACTGGTGATAGAATGATAATAAATTTATATTGTTTTGAAGCTGAAACACCTAAATATGGCTCTGTCGCAATAATAAATGGGCGAATATAAAGTGATGTCCCCTCTTGTTCTGGTATCCAATCTTTTTCTATCTTAACTAATTCTTTAATCGCAGCAAGTGCAAGGTCTGCATCTATTTCCGGAATACACATTCTTGCATTTGAACGATTTAATCGCTCAATGTTTTCCGCTGGACGGAAGAGTCTAATCTCACCATCCTTTGTTTTATAAGCTTTTAATCCCTCAAATACAGTTTGTCCATAATGAAAGATCATTGAAGCTGGATCAAGTGTTAGTGGTTGATATGGAATAATTTTGCCATCATACCAGCCCTTTTGGTGATGATACTCCATTACAAACATATGATCGGTAAAATACTTACCAAAAGCTAATTGTTTTCCTAATGGCTTTGGTTTCTTCGTCATTACTTCTGAATATGTAAAATTATATTGATTCATATCTTTCCCTCAATTCATAAATTATTAATGATTTTTGTATATAACAACTATTCTATTACTTTTGACACCTAAAACACAAGTATTTTTAGAGAAAACTCTAAAAATATAAGCAATTTAGTTAAATTTGATTGTGAAATCTATTAATTATCGCTATAATATAATGAAATATCAATCGCAATCATGTATTAAAGAGATGAAGATCTTGTCAATAAGGGGGATACTAATGGAATTAAGACAATTAAAATACTTTATTGAAGTCGCCGAACGTGAGCATATGTCAGAAGCCGCTCAACATTTAAATGTTGCCCAATCGGCCATTAGTCGTCAGATTACTAATTTAGAAAAAGAATTAGGTGTACAATTATTTGAGCGTAAAGGTCGAAATGTTAGGTTGTTACCGATTGGTAGAGTTTTCTTAACTCATGTCAAAGATGCAATCAAAGCAATTGATTATGCTAAACTCCAAATGGACGAATATATCGATCCTGAGCGAGGCACGATAAAAATTGGCTTTCCAACAAGTCTAGCAAGCAGTATATTACCACAACTGCTAGCTGAATTTAAAAGCGCTTATCCAAACATAAAAATTCAGTTACAACAAGGAAGTTATAATGAACTTATCGATCTAATCAAAGATCGTGAACTTAACTTAGCAATCCTAGGGCCGGTCGTTTTTGATGATCCTTTAATAAAGGGGCATCCTCTTTTCTATGAAAAAATGTATCTACTTCTCCCACATCAACACCGGTTGTCTAGAAGGAAAAGTATTTATCTAAATGAGCTCAAAGAAGAAGACTTTGTTTTATTTCCTAAAGGTTTCATCTTTGAAAAACTGATTGTTGATGCATGTTATTCAGTTGGCTTCGAACCGGATGTTGTAGCAGAAGGCATTGATTTAGATGCAATTAAAGGAATGGTAGCGGCAGGAATGGGAGTTTCAATTTTACCTGATAGCGCAATTGGTAATCATGATTCAGATTACATTGTTAAGATCCCAATTAGTTTTCCTAATTTAAAAAGAAGTATTGGATTAATTTCATCGAAACATCGGAAATTAGCCCCATCAGAACAAATGTTTTATCAGTTTTCAATTGATTATTT
>CAZONN010000086.1:3657-6222 GCA_964581235.1 uncultured Amphibacillus sp. | reverse complement strand
TTCACATGGTTGAAACAATTAATAAATTAATTCGCATTCAAAGACAATTATTACAGGACTTAGGTCGTGAACCCACACCTGAGGAGATCGGTAAAGAAATGGAACTGACTCCAGAAAAGGTTAGAGAAATCTTAAAAATTGCTCAAGAACCTGTATCCTTAGAAACACCAATTGGTGAAGAAGACGATTCTCATTTAGGTGACTTTATTGAAGATCAAGAAGTGACATCTCCATCTGATCATGCAGCATATGAATTGTTAAAAGAACAATTAGAAGACGTTCTTGACACATTAACGGACCGAGAAGAAAATGTCTTGAGATTACGTTTTGGTCTTGATGATGGACGTACACGTACATTAGAAGAAGTCGGAAAAGTATTTGGCGTTACGAGAGAAAGAATTCGTCAAATTGAGGCTAAGGCATTACGTAAACTACGCCATCCAAGCCGAAGCAAACAATTAAAAGATTTCCTCGAATAAAATTAATATCAGTATAGATAATGAGTTTTCAATCAGTTAAGATTGTGGTAACTGGTTGTTAGCTCGGCTAAGTCAATCATGATCAGTTGAGCTTCAATTGGTTTTGATTGACTTTTTTTATTCTTTCTAGCATTCATTTGTATAAACCTAAAAAAGAGGTGGATCTCAATGGATTGGCAAAGAAAAGCAATCATCATTGGTGAAATTAAGTATTGGAAAGACAATCGCTTACTACCTGCAGCATATTGCGATTATTTACTTGCATTATACACAAAGGGAGAAGAGGAAGAAACAACTTCAAAATCAAGCCAATTTAAGAAGAGAAATTTATTGACACTAATTTTTCTAGCCTTAAACGTATTGATAGCTCCAGGGATCGCATTCTTTATTATTTATGCGCCAATCGACTTAATGGCAACGACAGGCCTATTATTTTTAGCGTTAGTGATGAGCTTAGGGTTATCATTCATAGCATGGAAGCACTATCGAATCGAAGAAAACTATATTATTTTGGTCTTATTGCTTAATTTATTAATACTATCAATGATTGTCATTAATCAATGGGTGACGCAATCAATAATTGCGTTAGGAATTATCTATTTACAATTGATTATTTGGATTTTTTTAGGTGTGAAACTAAAAAACAATTGGCTCTTATTCATTGGTATTCTTGCAATGATTATTAGTCTAATTGCATTCATTATTTAAAGGATAGGTGTCAATAAAAATGACAGAACAACTTACATTATCAAATCGATTAAAACAGATAACTAAATTTTTACCTGAAGGTGCTAAATTTGCTGACATAGGTAGTGATCATGCATATTTGCCAATTGCAGTCTGTCTGAAGGATCCAACTGCAAGAGCAATTGCTGGTGAGTTAAACCAAGGCCCATATCAAGCTGCGGTTAACCACGTTACTAAATATCAACTATCAGGGCAAATCAGAGTGATCAAAGGTGATGGCTTAGATGTTATTAGCAACCACCACGTTAGTCAAGTTGTCATTGCTGGTATGGGTGGTAGTTTAATTCGCTCAATTTTGGAGCGCGGTAAAGACAAATTAGTTAATGTTGAGCGTCTTATTTTACAACCAAATGTCGACAGTCATCATATTCGAAAATGGCTCGAAGATAATAACTATACTTTGGTTGATGAAGTTATCTTAGAAGAAGATAGCCATATTTATGAAATTTTAATTGCCGATCAAGCAATTGACCAACAAATCCGTAAATTAACTGAACAAGAACGATTATTCGGTCCAATTTTATTGAAAAAGCGCGATCTAATTTTCAAACAAAAATGGCAGTCTGAATTAAATAATTATCAACGCATTATTAAACAAATGGAGAACGCAAAGCAGCCAGATCTGCAAAAAATTAATAGTTATCGAGAGCGGTTGAGTTGGATTGAAAGGGTGTTAAGTGATGGTTAAGCAAATATCCATTGGTAAAGTCATTGAGCTTTTTGAGAACTGGGTACCAAAGCAGTTAGCTAGTGAGTGGGATAATGTAGGTTTGCAAGTAGGTAGTCTTAGTACACGAGTGACAAACATTCTTATAACGCTCGATGTAACAGAAGACGTGATCAAGGAAGCACTCGAAGTCGGAGCAAATTTAATTATCTCACATCACCCATTAATCTTTAAACCATTGAAACAAATTGATTATCATGATCCTAAAGGAAAGATCATTCAACAATTAATCAAACATGACCTAACCGTATATTCTGCGCATACGAATTTAGATGTTGTTTCTGGCGGTGTTAATGACCTATTAGCTGATAAGCTTCAGCTTCAACAGACAAAAATTCTTGTTCCAGAGGAAGCTGACAGTCAATATGGATTAGGTCGAGTAGGAAAATTAAAAGAATCGATGTCATTAAAGCAATTGGCAGTCAAGCTAAAGGAAATTTTTCAAGTAGAAGGTTTACGTGTTACGGGTCCACTTGACGAGCAGGTAAAAAAGGTTGCTATTCTTGGTGGGAGCGGTGAAAAATACTATCCATATGCAAAGCGTTTGGGAGCGGATGTATACATCACTGGTGATGTATCGTTTCATTTTGCCCAAGATGCAGAAGCTGCTGG